>DATHCU010000033.1:0-3065 GCA_035319385.1 Thermodesulfovibrionales bacterium | reverse complement strand
TCTGTTCAACGCCTTTCGGGTCTTTCCTTTGCGATGATGTTAATGCGTTTCATTCCACACTTTCCGATGGGGAGCGTTCCCGATACAGAGACGGATGTAAAAGAGAGGGATACCGTTCAATTTCCATAGTGCCTATCCATTATAGGGACGCAATCGTCGGGGCTGTTCACCTGGCCGACAGGGAATCCGGGAAATTCTCATTGAAGCACGTCCAGTCGATTGAATCGTTGACCCCCATCATCGGAGAAGCTATTCATCGGTTAAGCCTCGAAGAAGATCTGCACAATAATTACTTCAGTGAGGCTGCAATTAACATGATCCTAAGCCTGTCACTGGAGGATATCCCGCTGGAAGACTTCTTTGTGAAGACGCTGAACATGATACTGTCGGTTCCGTGGCTGTCCTTTGAGTCAGGCGGGAAGATATTTCTCGTTGGAAATGAACCCGGCGTCCTGGTACTGAAAGCCCAGAACAATGTGCCGGAATCGGCGCAGTCATCATGCGTCCGGGTGCCGTTCGGGAAATGCCTCTGCGGAAGGGCCGCCGAGTCGCAGAAGATACAGTTCGCAGACTGCGTCGATCAGCGGCATGAAATCTGCTGTGAGGAGATGTCTCCGCACGGCCATTACGCCGTGCCGGTCCTATTCGGAGGGAGGACTCTTGGTGTTATAAGTGTGCGACTGAAAGAAAAACACATGAGCAATCATAGGGAGGCTGATCTGCTGCAAACCATCGCCGATACACTGGCAGGAATCATCGTACGCCTGCAGGCCGAATCCGAGCTGAAGAGGAGCAGGGCCAGTCTCGCAAATGCGCAGCGTATTGCCAGGCTGGGGAACTGGGAGTGGGATATCTCAAGAGATGCGTTCATCTGGTCCGACGAGACGTACCGCATCTTTGGGATAGACCACCGCGACCAGAGTCTGACTTATGAAATATTCCTGAACCATGTTCATCCCGAAGACAGAGAGTTCGTAAACAAATCCATCAATGAAGCCCTGTACGAAAACAAGCCGTATAACGTTGAGCATCGCATCTCCCTGCCTGACGGTTCAGAGCGTGTTGTCAATGAGCACGCCGAGGTCACATTCGATCAGGACTACGGGCCGGTAAGGATGCTGGGAACGGTTCAGGATATCACGGAGCATAAACTCGCCGAACAGCACAAGGAAAGACTTCAGGCCCAGCTGCTTCAATCCCAGAAGATGGAGGCGGTCGGACAGCTTACAGGGGGTATCGCCCATGATTTTAATAACATACTCACCGCCATAATGACATACGGGCAATTTCTGCTGATGAAGTTGCCGGAAGACGCTCCTCTCAAGAACTACGTCAATCAAATACTGGCTGCCTCTGAAAAGGCGGCAACCCTCACTCACAGCCTTCTTGCCTTCAGCAGGAAACAGGTAACGAATCCACGGCCGGTCAATCTTAGCGACATCATTAAGGAAATGGGCAACCTATTCTTCCGTGCCATCGGTGAAGACATCGAGTTCAAGCCGATTCTATCAGATGAGGATCTCACGATAATGGCAGACCCTAAGCAGATAGACCAGATACTGCTTAATCTCCTGACAAATTCGAGGGATGCGATGCCTGACGGCGGGGTTCTGCTGTTGGAGACCAATCGCGTTCAGATCGACGACGCATTCATAAGATCCCATGGCTATGGCAGTCCGGGAGAGTATGCTCTTCTCTCTGTTACGGACACCGGCACCGGAATAGACACGGAAGTGAAGGGCAGGATTTTCGAGCCTTTCTTTACTACCAAGGATGTTGGGAAAGGAACGGGTCTGGGGCTTGCCATGGTTTACGGCATTATCAAACAGCATAACGGGTATATAAACGTGTACAGCGAACAGGGGCAGGGCACGACCTTCCATATCTACTTCCCGCTGATAGCGGCACCTCCCACCGGAATACCGCCCGAGCCGGCGGTTTCGCTGGAGAAAGGCACGGAGACAATATTGCTGGCTGAAGACAACACCGAGGTGAGGGTATCTACAAAGACCCTTCTGGAGAACCATGGCTATTCCGTGATCGAGGCTTCCAACGGAGAAGATGCGATCAGGCTTTACACCGATCATAGAGACACCATTGACCTTGCCCTGCTCGATGTAATCATGCCCAAAGGAAATGGGAGAGAAGTATATGATAAACTAAGGCAGCTGAATCCTCGTGTCAAGGTGCTTTTCATTAGCGGGTATACGGCAAATATACCCGATAAGATAATGGCCCTTGATAAGGGACTGGACATCATCTCAAAGCCGTTCTCCAAGATACAAATACTGACAAAGATCAGAGAGGTGTTGTCCGGGTAGCTTACCAACCAATGGGGAAACAGATGCCTATGACGGAAGTTCCAGACTCGGGCAGCAGACCTTCGGGGTTGACTTACAGAAGATATACGGCCGCTTTGTCCGTATTGTTGTGCGTCATTGTTCTTGCCTCCGGTATAGTGATGCACAGAACCTACTCCAATTTCCTGTACAATAACCAATCGGAAAACAGATCCCTTATAATCCTCGGCAAACTGGAAGTCATACTCAATTATCTGATCGGAGCGGAGACAGGTCAGCGGGGATTCATCATTACCGGGGATGATCGCTATCTAAGGCCGTACACCACCGCAGTTGCTCACCTGGACGTAGAAATAGCTGCGCTTGAAGAACTGACCAGGGGCAACCCCAGTCATGTTCAAAGGCTTCGCGCTCTCAAACCGCTCATCGCCGAAAAGATGGACGGTCTGGGCGAAAGGATAAGAATTCGTGAAAGAAGAGGACTGCAAGCCGCAATCCTGGCGGTACAGACCGGAAAAGGCCTGATCGCTATGGAAAAGATCAGAGATATAATCAGCTCCATGCAGGACGCAGAGAGAAGCACCCTCAGAAAGAGTATTACAGCCACAATGGAAAGCGGAAGACATACGCTGTTTATTCTCATAGCGAGTAGCTCCCTTTCTCTCCTGATTGTAATCTTCGCAAATGTCCTGTCGTATCTGGAAATCAGGAAACGTGAGAAGACCGAACACGCTCTTGCGGACAGTGAATTAAGGTTTCGACTAC
>DATHCU010000032.1:0-3782 GCA_035319385.1 Thermodesulfovibrionales bacterium | reverse complement strand
ATTCACACGATGTTGACGGACAGCTAAGCATTTTAGTCCTCGAAGGTGAGGGGGAATTCTTAGGCAGGGATGGATTGACACTCCCCGCTACCACAGGTGATATCCTGGTTTCCGATATACGTGAGCCGCACGGCATTCGTGCAATAAGTGATTTGAGGGCAATAGTGACGATTGTGCCCCCGATATGATCGCTTCATCATAACAAACAATCAGGCCGAACCCATCGTCATTGCGGAACTAAAGAGGCCCTATGCTAACGCAACGGGCCTCTTCTTTCAGACTTTGATTTCCTGCTATTTCGCAGATAGGGTAATGTACCTGGATGCCTGCCCTCTTCGTACAAAAAGCAGGATGTCCTCTCCCTGTTTGATCTTGGAAACAATCTTTTCATAGTCTTTGACACCGGTTACCCTGAGCTTGTCGATCTCCATGATCACATCGCCCGGCTTAATTACATCAAAGGCCGCGCTCTCCTCATCCACCTCAGAAACGATAACGCCTTTTATGTTCTTCGGCATATTGAGCCGCCCGGCTATTTCAGGAGTCAGTTCCTGCACACTCACTCCGCTAAGCAGATTATTATATTCACCCTTCGCCGGCTTCTGCATCTCGGAAGGGAGTTCAGTCACCACTACCTTTTTTGTCATCGGCTTGTTGTCTCTGAGGATCTTCAATTCAAGCTCGTGTCCCGGCTCCACGCCGGCGATCATATTCCTGATCTGATTGGGCTCTTCAACCTTCTTCCCCTGCACCTCGACAATAATATCTCCCCTCTGCAGGCCCGCCTTTTCCGCCGGGCTGTCCTCCACAACCTCACCGATAAGCACCCCTTTTTCATCCTTCAGCTGAAATTGCTTTGCCAGCTCCGGGGTCAGGCTCTGAATAGACACGCCGAGCCATCCCCTTACGACCTTGCCCTTCTTTATCAAACTGTCCATCGCAGCCTTTGCCATGCTGGTCGGCACCGCAAAACCGATGCCCTGATATCCCCCGCTCGTGCTGAAAATGGCCGTATTAATCCCTACCAGTTCGCCCCTCACATTGACGAGGGCGCCTCCGGAGTTTCCGGGATTTATTGCCGCATCCGTCTGGATGAAATCCTCGTAATCCGCTATGCCGACATTAGCCCGTCCCACGGCGCTCACAATTCCCATCGTCACCGTCTGGTTCAGTCCGTAAGGGCTGCCGATTGCAAGGACGGTCTCCCCCACCCGCAGCTTGCTGGAATCTCCCATCTTCACGCTCGGAAGGTCTTTGGCCTCTATCTTGACAACACCGACATCGGTCATCGCATCGCTTCCGACAACCTTTCCCTTGAACTCCCTTTTATCGGACAGGGTGACTTTTATCTCATCCGCTCCCTGGATTACATGATTTGCAGTGAGTATATAGCCATCGGCATCGACAATTACGCCGGATCCCAGACCGGACGATTTCCGTTCCCTGGGCGCTTTATAGCGGTCCCCGAAAAAATGCCTGAAGAATGGATCATCAAAAAAGGGTTCAACCCCTCCCTGGAGTTTGACCGTCCGCGTTGTAGATATATTGACTACAGCCGGTCTGACTGCATCGACAACCTCAGCAGTTGCCTGTCCTATTCTCGTCAGGAGTTCTATCGATTCCTTTGAGATCTTCGTCTCTCCGGCATAGGAATAGGAACAGATGCACAAGCTGACCACAAAAATAAGCCAGGCAAAAACACAGGCCACCGTAATATTGGTTCTGCGCAGCACTTTCTCTTTACAAAACATTTTGCCTCCTGATATTGATAGTTCGGATATTTGTACTGATATTGTATGGTAAAAATATCCAAAAATCCAATCTCAGAAAAAATGGGGAGTTGTTGTATCGCGCTTTGATGCCGCGTCAGCTCTGATATTACTCATTTTAAGGATAATGCGGCCGCTGTCGACTGGTTTGTTCTATAATATACGAACCAAGGAGGAATGATGAGAATAGCTATTATTGGATTATCAAATTCAGGCAAGACTACTGTATTCAACGCACTTACGGGAATGAATATAGAGGCAACGGTTTATGCCACGGCCTCGGGCGAACCCAATATGGGTGTGGTCAAAGTTCCCGACCCCAGGATCGACACCTTGTCGGATATGTTCAAGCCCAAGAAGACTACGAATGCGACGATCGAATACATTGATTACATAGGACTGACCAAGGGAGACTTGAAGCAGAACAGAAAGGTCTTTGACCTGATAAAGGACGTCGAGGCTATAGTTCACGTAGTGAGGGCCTTTGAAGATGAGTCTGTGGTTCATCCGCTAGGTAATATTGACGCTTCGCGGGATGTCGATACCCTGGAACTCGAGCTGGTTTTCGGAGATCTCGATCTAGTCGAAAAACGACTTGAACGCATGGAGGAATCCCAGAAGAAACGCGGCAAGAAGCCTGACGAGTCGGAGAAGAAGCTGCTGATAAAGTGTAAAGAAGCCCTCATGAAAGAAACGGCGCTCAGAGATGTTGAATTCACCGAAGAGGAATTGAAGACTATGAGAGCCCTTCAGTTCATGTCGACCATTCCAAAAGTTGTCGTCCTGAACATAGGAGAAAAAGACCTGGGATCAGACAACGCGAGCGTACTGGAGTCTACTATCCGGGAGAGCCATAACTCGATTCCGGTTCTGAGCCTTTGCGGCAAGGTCGAAATGGAAATAGCCCAGCTTCCGCCTGAAGAAAAAGGGCTTTTTCTTGAAGATATGGGGATAAAGGAACCTGCCTCGAACAAACTCATCAATGCGTGTTATCAGATGCTGGGTCTCATATCATTTCTCACGGTTGGAGAAGACGAAGTGAGGGCATGGACGATCAGGGAAGGCACCGACGCTGTCACAGCTGCCGGGAAAGTCCATTCGGACATCGCCAGAGGGTTCATACGGGCGGAGATTATCTCGTACGAAGATTTCATCTCTTCCGGCAGCATGCACACTGCCAGGGAGAAAGGGCTCCTAAGGCTGGAAGGCAAGACCTACGAGGTGAAAGACGGCGATATCATTAATTTCAGGTTCAATGTGTAGCCTCAATCCCTATCGCTCCCCTGTCCAGGAGTTCTCTGCGGATGAATGGTTTCGTGCATGAGGGCACTTCAGCGTCTTCGTAAAGTTCCTTCAGATCCGTGGTTTTGATTTTTTCGAGGTACCCTACCACATGCTTCAGGGGAGTATGCCTGTTCCGGATAAGGGCATGCTGGATATCATGCCTGCCCGACCATTTGGGGTGTTCCGCAATCTGTCGTATCACCCCCGCGCTTACTCTTCTCATGCGCACAATGTTGCTGATGTCGCCCTCCGTAATAGAATTGCTCTGAAGACACACGTCCACAACCTCTCTCATCCCGTCTTCGATGAGTCTCAGCAATACGTTCCTGCTGGCCCGTCGCGCGATTGTTATCTTAATCCCAAGCGGCATGGTAAGTATCTTTTCATTTATACGCAACTCCGCTTTAGATCTCACCGCAATCGGCACATGCTTGTTTCTGGTAAGATCGGCGATGTCGATTATTCTCAAAGACTTGAGCAATGCCAGTGAGACCTTCTGAGGGGCCTTGGGGTTTTTACTCAGGGCCTGAACTACCCGGTAATGCTCCTTCCACTTTCCATTGTGGTATAGTGTCTCAAGGACGTCCGGAGGCAGATTTCTTCTGGCAGCGATAATCAATACAAGCTCTTCTGTAAGGTTACGGTTGAATATCAGACGCGAGACGACCTCCGGAGACTGATGGTGAACGAGAGATTTTAACTCGTCTCCGGTCGCAACTGCCGCCCTTC
>DATHCU010000031.1:0-3342 GCA_035319385.1 Thermodesulfovibrionales bacterium | reverse complement strand
TGCTCTTCCCGCTCCCCGGCAGTCCGGTTATCCAAATGGCAATGCCTGACATAAGTTAATCGTATAAGAAATAAATGAAATGCTCAATCCCTTGGCCTGATTCGGCCTGTCCTCCCTTCCCTTTTTTCTGATCCGCCATATATAATAATTTAGAAAATCGGAGCATAAAATAAGAAGAAATAATGCTTGTAGGGTTCAATACAAACATATCCTATAAGGATAAAATCTATCACGTTCAGACAGAGGACAGCGGGATGCTCAATCCCGTGGTAGTGACCCTTCTCTATCATGAGGGAGCTATCCTCGCTTCCAAGAAGACCGACTATTCAAGCGTCCTCGATGACCCTGAGTTCACGGAGAAGGTCACGAAGCTCATGAAGGTTCAGCATAAGGGCATGATAAGGGACCTGCTGGCCGGCAAGTATACGGGGAACGCCACTGCAAAGAAGGATGAAGGGGAAGCCTCAGGAAGAGTAACGGAGAAGAAGGAAGAGATGCCTGAGCCTGAGCCGGAGCCGGAACAGGCGCAGAGTCATTCGCAGAACATACAGGCAGACGCAGTGAGAGCAGAAAAAGATGAACGCTGCATCGGAACTTCCGTGGAAGAGGAACGTCGCCAGTTATCAAACAGTCTTGATGACATTCTTTTAACCTATATCATGAAAAGGGAAAAATAAATGAAAAATTCTGATGTAAAAGCAGACATTGAATCCCTTAGGAAGAAGGCTAAAACCCTAAGGGTGGAGATCCTGAAGATGCTGACCGAGGCGGGTTCCGGACATACGGGGGGTTCGCTCTCTGCCGCGGATATTGTGACAGCTCTTTTTTTCCACAAGATGAGACATGATCCGTCAAACCCCAAATGGCCTGAGAGGGACAGGTTCGTCCTTTCAAAGGGCCATGCTGCTCCGGTTTTGTATGGAACCCTGGCTCTTGCAGGATATTTTGACAAGAAACTACTGGGCACGCTGCGCAAGATCGGCAGCCCCTTGCAGGGGCATCCGTGTTCGTGGAAACTGCCGGGCATCGAAATATCCACGGGTTCCCTGGGACAAGGCCTGTCTGTTGCCAACGGCATGGCTTTGGGACTGAAACTGGATCATCTCCCTTCCCGCGTCTATTGTCTCCTCGGGGACGGGGAGATACAGGAGGGCCAGGTCTGGGAGGCTGCCATGACGGCATCACATTATAAACTGGACAACCTCTGTGCGATAATCGACAACAACGGCCTGCAGATTGATGGGCATTGCTGCGACGTTATGTACATCGAGCCTATCGTGAAAAAATGGGAGGCCTTTGGATGGCACGTCCTTGATATTAACGGACATGACATGGGCGCTGTCGTTCGCGCCCTAGATGAGGCAGAGTCCGTGAAGAACATGCCAACGATGATAGTTGCGCGGACCATAAAGGGAAAGGGCGTCTCCTTCTTTGAAGGAAAGGCCGAATATCATGGCATCGCGCCCACCTCAGAAGAACTGGAAAATGCGCTGAAGGAGCTTGTATAGAAATGGGTGAAAGAGCGGAGAAGACTCAAAGCAAAGACACCGTGAAGAAGATGGCAACAAGGGACGCCTATGGAGAGGCATTGGTGGAGCTGGGGAGGGCCAGAGAGGACATTGTTGTGCTTGACGCGGACCTTTCAGGATCAACGAAGACTAAGAAATTCGGGAAGGAGTTTCCGAACAGGTTCTTTAACCTTGGAGTCTCGGAGCAGGACTTGATAGGAACTGCCAGCGGTCTTTCACTCACGGGGAAGCTGCCTTTTGCATCGACCTTTGCAGTCTTTGAGACAGGCAGGGCATGGGAACAGATAAGACAGACAGTCTGCTATTCCAACCTGAATGTGAAACTTGTCGCGACTCACAGCGGCATAACTGTCGGCGAAGACGGGGCCTCGCACCAGGCTGTAGAAGATGTTGCTCTTATGAGGGTTCTGCCGAATATGACCGTGATTGTACCCGCAGACGGCAACGAAACGAAACAGGTCATTTATGCAGTCGCGAAGCATAACGGCCCTGTATATGTGCGTCTCGGGCGATCAAAAGTCCCGCAGGTAATGCCCGAAGATTACTCTTTCAAGATAGGCAAGGCACACACCTTCCATCTCGGCAAGGATGCGACAATAATCGCCATGGGAATCATGGTGGCTTCGGCCCTCGAAGCATCCGAAACCTTGAAGGGCAACGGGCTAGATGTAGGTGTAATCAACATGTCGACTGTCAAGCCGCTGGACGCTGACAGCGTGCTCAGGGCGGCTGAGAAGAGCAGCCTCATCGTAACCGCAGAAGAGCATTCGATCATTGGCGGGCTTGGAAGCGCCGTTTCAGAATTTCTCTCCGAGCATCATCCTGCCAGGATTGTGCGGATCGGGATAAAGGATGATTTCGGATGTTCCGGTCCTTCGCCGGAATTGCTGCGCCTTTATGGACTTACGTCAGAGAATATAGTTAAGATAATAAAAGAGTCATTGAATAAATAGACAGGGAATGCAAAAGAATATCCTAAGACTCATCAGGCATCCGCACTCAGTTGATGCCTCTGCCGTCTCTGCCCGCAGTAGAGATGCCAGGGACTGCGCCCCGTAAGATGATTCAGTTTCAGGATGTTTCAAAACACTACGATAACCAGACTGCCCTGAGGAAGATCACTTTCTTTGTCGACAGGGGGGAGATGATCTTTATCACCGGCCCGAGCGGCTCGGGGAAAACAACCCTCCTGAAGATGATCTATATGGCCGAAAAACCTGACGAGGGCACGATCACAGTATCAGACACTGAACTGACACAGATGAAAGAGTCCGATATCCCCGCGCTGAGGAGAAACATCGGCGTGGTCTTCCAGGACTTCAGGCTCCTTGACAACAGGGATGTCTTCGAGAATGTGGCCATTGCGCTTCGGATAAGGGGCATAGATGAAAGAGAAGTTAAGTCCAAGGTATTCGAATGCCTGAAGCTCGTAAACCTGAGGCACAAATCCGATCACTATCCGACAACATTGTCGGGAGGCGAACAGCAAAGGATAGCCATTGCCAGGGCGATCGTATCAGAGCCGATCATCCTCCTTGCGGACGAGCCCACAGGCAACGTTGACCCTGACACCTCAGCCGGCATTATGAAGACATTCAAAGAGATAAATGCGCGCGGCACAACGATCCTGCTTGCTACTCACAACAGGGAACTCTTCAGGAATACCGGCAAGCGTATTTTGAAGCTGGATTTCGGAAATTTCGCGGGGGAGGAGATAGGCTGATGTCGATTTCATATTCTTTCAGGCTTGCCGTGCAGAGCATGCTGCACGATAAGTGGATTAATCTTCTTTCCGTTCTGACGATCTCTGCGG
>DATHCU010000030.1:0-3443 GCA_035319385.1 Thermodesulfovibrionales bacterium | reverse complement strand
AGGTCGAGCTGTGTCCAGTGCCGAAGATATCATGCAGGCTCTCCTCCCTTTTCGGAAATCCTGAGATCCCTCTGAATTTCCTGATCGTCGGGAAGTGCCTCAGGCGGCCGGTAAGGAGTTTGTGTGCATATGTCTGATGTCCAACGTCCCAGATGATCTTATCTTCGGGAGACCTGAATACATAATGCAAGGCTATTGTAAGCTCAATCACGCCAAGGTTGGACGCGAGGTGGCCGCCGTTTATCGAAACCCTCTCGATAATGGCATCCCTCATCTCCTCGGCCAGGGTCTTCAGGTCGGAAACGGAAAAAGAGCTGATATCAGACGGTGATTCTATCTTCTCGAGATGCATTAAGCCCTCCTTCTTAGGAGATACAAAGCGATCTCTCTGAGCGGGTCAGCGTCAGAGGAAAAAGGTCTGAGACAATGGATCGCCTTTGATACAAGGTCCTCCGCCTTTTGCCGTGCCTTCTCAAGGCCATAGACCGCGGGATAAGTCAACTTCCTGCTTTTCGAGTCGGCACCCGCGGTCTTGCCAAGCTGCGCAGTCGTGCCTTCTACGTCCAGGATGTCGTCAACAATCTGAAAGACGAGCCCGATGTATTCACCGTAGCTTGACAACGCGTCTAATATACTCCTTTCACTGCCGGCAAGTACAGGCCCTATTATAACAGATGCTTTAATTAATGCCGCTGTTTTACGAAGATGGATGAACTCCAGAGTTTCAGCATCCGGGATACTGTTTTCCGACAGCATGTCCTGACCCTGCCCGCCCACCATCCCGTGGACACCCGAGGCAAAAGAGACCCTTCGAACGACCTCCAAGATGGATGAATCCTTTATACCTCCGTCCAGGGTCTGAATCGAAGAGATCATAGAAAATGCTTCAGTAAGTAACGCGTCTCCCGCGAGAATCGCCATTGCCTCTCCGAAGACCTTGTGATTAGTCGGCTTGCCGCGTCTCAGGCTGTCATTGTCCATCGCAGGCAGATCGTCATGAATGAGTGAATACGTATGTATGAGTTCCAGGGCGCAAGCCTGAGGAAGGATATTCACAGGATCTCCCCCGCATGCCTCGTATGAGGCGAGGGCCAGAATGGGTCTCACCCGCTTCCCGCCTGCAAAGAGAGAGTATGTGACAGATTCGTGCAGCAAGAAAGGTTTGGAAGGGTCTGAAAAATATATCCTTAGGTAGGAATCGACAAGGTCACGCTTTTCATTAAGATAAGCTTTTATGTCCATCTGTAAACCGGACCGATCGAGAAAGCTCCTACTCCCATTCTATGGTGCTGGGAGGCTTGGAACTGATGTCGTAGACTACTCTGTTGACGCCCTTGACCTCATTTATGATCCGATTCGAAATCGTTCCCAGCACATCATACGGAATGCGGGACCAGTCCGCCGTCATGCCGTCGAGACTGTTGACCGCTCTTACGGCAATGACGTTCTCATACGTCCTTTCGTCACCCATGACCCCTACACTCTTTACCGGCAGAAGCACAGCGAAAGACTGCCAGACCTTTGTATACAGGCCCGCCTTCCTTATCTCTTCCCAGACAATCGTATCGGCCTTCCTCAGGATCTCGCATCTCTCCTTCGTCACCTCGCCGATTATCCTTATCGCCAGGCCGGGTCCGGGAAACGGCTGACGGTTGATGATATCTTCTGGAATTTGGAGGTCTCTGCCAAGCACCCTCACCTCATCCTTGAACAACTCCCTCAAGGGTTCTATGAGCTTCAGCTGCATCTTCTTCAAAAGACCGCCTACATTATGGTGGCTCTTTATTGTTGCCGAGGGCCCCTTAAAAGAGACGCTCTCTATCACATCGGGATACAGTGTGCCCTGAGCAAGAAACTCAACCCCTTTGATCTTCCGGGCTTCCTCCTGAAACACCCTGATGAACTCATTGCCTATTATCTTTCTCTTCTTCTCGGGATCGACAACACCTTTCAGCTTTCTCAGGAACCTGTCGGAGGCATCCACACAATCGATATTCATGTGGAAATGCTTCCGGAGTGTCTGCTCGACCTTCTTCGCTTCCCCTTCTCTCAGCACCCCGTTATCGACAAAAATGCATGTCAGCTGCTTGCCTATGGCGCGGTGCACGAGGACAGCAGCAACAGTCGAATCAACACCTCCACTGATACCGCAGACCACCTTCTTCTTCCCAACTTTCTCCCTTATCTCCGCAGTAGTGGTATCGATAAAGGACTTCATCGTCCAGAGCGGTTTGCAGCCGCATATTGAGAAGAGAAAATTACTGATTATCTTCGAACCGAGCGTGGTATGCGCAACCTCGGGATGAAACTGCAGAGCATAGAATTTCCTGCCCTTGTCCGCCATAACAGCAACCGGCGAATTGTCTGTATGAGCAACGGAATGAAAATCAAGCGGGTATTTCTCTATCCTGTCGCCGTGGCTCATCCATACAACTGTCTTCTTAGGAACGTCACTGAAAAGCTGTATCCTCTTATCGATAATCAGCTCGGCCCTGCCATACTCTCTCTTCTGCGCCTTCGCAACTTTCCCTCCGAGCATGTGGGCCATAAGCTGCATGCCGTAACAAATCCCGAGAACAGGCACACCGAGTTCAAAAATCTTCGTGTCAGGGATCGGGGCGGATGGATCGTATACACTCGAAGGCCCTCCCGAGAGGATTATACCCTTCGGCCTGAAATCCATGATCTTCGCTATCGGGGCATTATAGGGGAATATCTCCGAATATACCTTGCTCTCGCGGACTCGCCGTGCGATCAGCTGTGTATATTGAGAACCGAAATCGAGGACTAAAATCTTCTCGTTATGCATTTACCATTCAGGCCTGTAATTCGGGGCCTCTTTGGTTATGATAACGTCATGGACATGGCTTTCCCTGAGGCCGGCGCTCGTGATCCTCACAAACCTGGCCTTTCCCCTCAGTTCCTCAAGGGTCTTGCACCCGCAGTAACCCATGCCTGACCGCAGGCCTCCGATCAGCTGAAGGATGCTCTGGGAGACAGCGCCTTTGTAAGGCACCCTGCCCTCCACACCTTCAGGGACGAGTTTGGAGGTCTTTACCCCGGCCTGGAAATATCTGTCCTTTGTACCATGCTCCATGGCGCCTATAGAACCCATACCTCGGTACACCTTGTAACTGCGGCCTTGCAGGAGCACAATCTCTCCGGGAGACTCATCCGTGCCCGCAAAGAGGCTGCCTATCATAACGGAGTGCGCCCCAACGGCGAGGGCCTTTGTAATATCACCCGAATACTTTATTCCACCATCCGCGATAATCGGCACTCCATATTTCTTTGCGACCTCATAACAGTTTTTCACTGCTGTTATTTGGGGGACACCCGCCCCTGCAATTATTCTGGTGGTGCAGATTGACCCCGGTCCGATGCCGACCTTGATACCATCAGCGCCCGCCTTGATCAGATCTTTGGCAGCCTCGGCAGTAGCA
>DATHCU010000029.1:0-8871 GCA_035319385.1 Thermodesulfovibrionales bacterium | reverse complement strand
AGTGACTTGAGAGAATCTACAACCCATAGTCTCGCGGTCATGGTATTAAAGCCATACTTATTCTCAATCCTAAAGGTCTCATACAAGGCAAACGGAATGGAGAGCACGGTGCCTGCACAATTCAAAAGGAGAAAGAATAATAAGCCTTCGGGGATAAAGGACCAGTGGAGAGATGAGATCCAGGAGTTGTAAAGACCGAGCATACCGCCAAATATGAATATGATAGTAACAGCAGCGCTGAAAGCGGATGAGACAAAACTGAACCGTGTCTTCTCGGTCTCGTACGACAACATCCTCTTGAGCACTGCAATGTCAACATGCCCCTCAAGCTCTGTCGGTATCGACAAGCCCTTCTCTTTCAGATGTCGGAGATTCAGATACCGGAGCAGATGCTCAAAACCTTCTTTCAGCAGATACAAGACAAGGATAAGAAGCAGATACTGTTTCAGACTAAACCTCCTTCGGCGTCAAAACCGTTCGACCGTTTAACCGACAATCTCAAGGAGGCTGATTTCGCAAGTCAATTCCCGGCCTGCCAGGGGGTGGTTAAAATCAAGCGTTACAGACGATTCTGAGATATGAGTTATCGTAGCCGCAGAGGAGTGACCACCTTCTCTCTCCAGTTCGAATCGGAGTCCTTCTATCGGGATAAAGCCTTCCGGCATTTTGTCTCGAGGAACACTCAGCGCCCATTCTTCACGTCGTTGCCCATAGGCCTTCTCAGGCGGGATACTCACCGTTCTGGATTCGCCAACCTTCATTGTCGCGACAGCCTCCTCAAGTCCTATAATTGCATCCGCTTTGCCAAGTGTGAATTCTATCGGATCGGCGCCGACTGAACTGTAAGCCAACGAACCGTCCGCCAACCTGCAGGTGTAATGGACTCTCACCCTATCACCTTTTCTGACCTTCACCCTCTTTCTAGGCATTCCTGCTCCTTTCACTTCAAAATCAACTTCAACTCCGGGGAAAACCGCCTGTTCACTTCTGCGGTACTTTTCAGATTAAAACAATACCTTTTTGTTTGTCAAAGCAAATCACAGGACATCTCCAATGCCTTGACCACGACCGCTTTTTTCCCTATACTTTGATCAGCATTCTCTGTCTGTAATAAAAGGAGGGAAGATGCAGGAAATAGTGTCAAAGGGAATATCTCACGGGGTATATATTGTTACCGTGAGGGCGAAAGAAAGAATAAACGGCATGACCGCGGCGTGGCTTTCGCAGGTTTCTTTTAATCCAATTCAGCTGATGGTTTCAATAGCTCCCGCCCGGTATACACATAATCTGATAAGAGAATCGGGTTATTTCGCGGTCAACACCCTTGATGAAGAAACGCGGGACTATGCCGCTGCCTTCGGCTTCAAGAGCGGTAGGAAGGCGGACAAGTTTCAAGGGGTATCTTTTTTCGACGCCCCGAACGGTTCCCCGGTCCTTAATGGCGCGCACTCTTTTTTTGAGTGCAAAGTGGTGGATACCTTTACAGCCGGCGACCACACGCTCTTTATCGGCGAAGTCGCAGAGGCAAGACTCCTGAAGGAAGGTTCTGCTCCACTGATATTTCGCTGGGATGATTATTTTTAGGAAACGACATGAATAGATATGCTGCAGGGCGCATGATTTGCGTGGTGACAGCAGGTTTCTTAGTGCAAATTTTCTAACCGAGGGGACTGATATGGCAAGTAAAACAGAGGATATGAAACCGCGCATCGGATTCATAGGGATCGGCAATATGGGCAGCCGCATGAGCAGCAGACTGATCGAATCAGGCTATGCGGTTACAGTCTACGACCGCTCCGCTAAAAACATGCAGATACTCGCGAAACGGGGCGCTACAATGGTCGACTCGCCAAGAAGACTTGCCGCAGAATGCGATATTGTCATGTCCTCAGTGAGCGACGATGCCGCGGTAGAGGCGGTAATGTTCGGTCCCGAAGGAGCGATTGCAGGCGCCCGCGACAAGACCATCTTTATCGATCTGAGCACTGTTCATCCAAGCACCTCGCGCAAGATATTTGAGTCTGCCAGGGCAAAAGGGGCTTCGATGCTCGATGCGACAGTATCAGGAAGCACCCCGCAGGCTGAGCAGGGTTCTCTCGTAGTTATGGTTGGCGGGGAGAAGCAGGTATTCGAGCAATGCAAGCCCATCTTGTCCGTACTCGGGAAAGAAGTCATCTATGTGGGTCCCAGCGGTTCCGGTACGGCCATCAAGCTGGTAGTCAACACGCTCTTGGGTGTCGGACTTCAGGCCCTTGCCGAAGCCATCGCGCTCGGGGAAAAGGCTGGATTGAACAGGGACACTCTACTGGATCTGCTGGGACAGACAGCTGTGATCTCACCCGCACACAAAATGAAGATCGAAAATGTCCGACAGCAGAAATTTCCTGCGACTTTCCCGGTAAAGTTAATGCACAAAGATTTCGGTCTTATTATGCGCCTTGCCACGGAATTGTCCGTGCCCATGCCGGCAACAGCTGCGGCCCAGCAGATGTGCGCCGCTCAGAACGCGATAGGCCTTGAAGAAGACTACTCATCAACCATCAGACTGATGGAAGAATTGTCCTGTATCCCCGCCACAGCGTGCTGGCAGAAGAACACTAACTAGCGCATGGGAAGAAAGCAAGTGTACGGCATATAGCATAGCAATTACTGGCATTTGGCATGTTCCGGGCATATGACATGTGCTCTCGTGGTGGATAAAAGCATGTCGAGAGAGGAAGTGATTAGCCCTATTTTCTTGACTTTGAAAACGTCTCTGATTTATAGTCGAAACATGATCTCACTTTATCGGAATATACCAGTGCGACTCCTCAGAATAGCACCTGACGCTGAATCCGGGACCGGAGGAGAATTCTCCTAGCCGTCTGCTGGCAAATCTGCTATTACGGGGGCCACGGAAAATCCGTGGCCTTTCTATTTTCCGGGCATTCTAATGAGAACTACCATAAAGGATAAGAAGACCAGAATTATATTGTCGCTAATCACCCTTTATCTTATTTGGGGGTCGACATATCTCGCGATACGCATTGCTCTGGAAGGCTTTGCTCCCTTTATTATGGCAGGTACTCGATTCCTGCTTGCCGGCGGAGGGCTCTATCTCTTTCTCAGGCTAAGGAGTATCCCTTCACCTAGTCTCAAGGAATGGATCGGCGGCACATTGATCGGGGCCCTTCTGCTGCTCGGCGGAAACGGAGGGGTTGTGTATGCTGAACAATGGGTTTCCTCAGGCCTTGCCGCACTGGGTGTGGCCGCAGTCCCTCTCTGGACCGTACTGTTCTCAGGCATATGGAAGAGATGGCCCAATCGTCTGGAACTTGCCGGCATCGCTGTTGGAATTACAGGCGTGGTCATCCTGAATATGGAGGGGGAACTGCGGGCAAGTCCCGCGGGAGCCATAGCACTTCTCGCCGCATCTGCGTGCTGGGCCTTCGGTTCAGCATGGAGCCGTCACCTCACAATGCCGAAAGGGTTCATGTCGGTCGCGGTCCAGATGATATCAGGAGGTGTTTTGTTGATGGCTGCCAGCCTTATTACAGGAGAATCAGCGAACTCTTCACACTCGTTAAGGGCGACAGCCGCACTCATCTATCTAATGCTGTTCGGGTCGCTCATCGCGTTCACCGCTTACATCTATCTTCTCAAGAATGTGCGGCCTGCGCTGGCGACAAGCTATGCCTATGTAAACCCTGTTATTGCAGTGATTCTGGGCGCATTGTTTGCCGGGGAAAGAATTACTACCAGCGGGCTGACCTCAATGACCATAATCATCACCGGCGTAGTACTTGTCGCGCTTGGGCAGAAAAAATCTTCCTGACGTAAGGTCAACGGTCTGCAAGGTTAAGTGCAAAATGTGCTAGACTGAGTTAAAGAAAGGCGAAACAGAGAGTATGGTTTGTCCGTCATGGCTATCTTTTATCCTCTATAATCCGATAAGGAAGGCCTTTACCAACCGGGAAGAGATCTTCAACGAATCCGGCATTACAAAGAATGCTGTTGTGCTTGAGGTCGGACCGGGCAACGGCTTTCTCACCGAGGCACTGGCGGAGCACGCCCAAAAAGTGTACGCGGTTGAGCTTCAGGCGGGCATGGTCCGGAAACTGATGAAAAGGGTGCGAAAATTCGGTGACAGAGTCTGTATCGTTCAGGGTGACATTTCGTCACTCATTCTCGAAGAGGCGTTTTGTGACGTGTGCCTCCTCTACGTCTGTTTTCACGAGTTTGGTGATAAAGTAAAGGCTGCAGAGAATATATCGAGGGCACTAAAAAAAGGCGGCATACTTTCTATATATGAGCCTTCCATAGAAGTCGGCAAATCCGATATGCAGAAGACTGTCGCTCTATTTGAAGGGAGTGGCTTCAGAAAAGAGCTGGAACGGGATGGATTCTTCGTCCGGTATGCAAGATTAAGAAAGCAGAGGTAACGTCTATACCGCCACGCACCTGTAAATATAATAGTGCAGACAGGCATGAAATCCACTTGGCAATTTTGTAAAGACACCTTCTATATCGCCATTGTTACGGTATATATTTTCGGATATGCGTCTGACGGTATTACTGCTTAGGTTGTAGCGCACCGCGAGGTCTTGCGATGTCAATAACAGTTTGGGTGCTCTGTAAACATGCGTTATTGACCATCCCTCTTTACTGAGAAGTTTTCGCATCTCCCTAACGGTCGGGAACCACTTCGCTGTTCCCATTCTCTCATAGAGCATATTGACACATGATGCATCTCTTCTGAAGGCGAAGCTCGCCGTCTGATGAAGGAATATTTCGCCCTTTCTCATCTGGGAGCGCAGGTGTCTCAGCAAAGGTTCCAGTCTTTCTCTTCCGAAATAGTGCAAGGCTGACCTCATTACAAAGAGTAAGCATGCACCCTCAGGGCAGATATCATCGCGACGGAAATTACTTATGGATTTATTCAAGATACCGATCCTGGGATCGTTAGTCCTGCACAGTTGTCTTCCTGAAACGTCGATGTTGACCAGGCGTATGCAGGGGTCGATATTCAACCTGATCAATTCGCGCAGGACATAGCCTGTTCCTCCCGCAAGGTCGACTACCACATCAGGATTTGAAACCTCAGCAGATCCTCGAATCTCCTTTATGAGGCATGCTGCGACAGCTGAATCTGAGAAATAGCCGCCATGAAGTCCTTCCCATTCGGCCCCGTGGACCCCCATCTCCCTGAGGACTTCAGCATCCAATTCATCACAATGATTCGTCGACATTCCGGTCTTCATTTTAATATGTTGTTGCTGAGATTGTCTAACCTGATTTTCAGCTTGTACAAAGAGAAACCTAGATCAGTAAATATCCATGAAGCAGAAGGGATCTTTCTCTTCGAAAATGTTGCGGCCGTGACTATATGCTGATGCAAGGCACCCTCCGCAGACAGGTCGGATGGGACAGCCGCTGCACGCGCTGCATCCGGACCTGTATCGAGCCGCCGTGTCGCTATCATAGATCTCGGACAAGCTTTTATCAAAAATATCTCCGATCGGAGACGGGAACTTTCTGCATGCATGGACTTCCCCGTCGGGAAGGACAGCCAGGAAATTGAAGGCGGCACCACACCCAAAGCCGGCGCAGCCCCCGAACAAATCTTCGCCACTCCTATACCTGATGATATTTATGAGATTGTCTTTGAGTCCCATGATGGGATTGCCTTCCGCAGCCTCGACACAGGATTCAAGAAAGGCAGCATACTCTCTGCGTTCGGGAAGCCGCAGATTAGACCCCTCTCCAACCATAGAGAGCCTGTTGAAGTGAAATTTGTCAGCGCACTCCCTGAGCAGGCCGGCAAGCGGAACAACCTGGTCCATATTGTCTTTTGTGAGAGTCAGCATAACCATCGAATAGACCTCAAGTCTCCGGAGTATTTTCAGGAATTCAAGGATACGCCCAAAGTGTCCTCTCCCGCGAATGCGATCATTGTGACCGGAAAGGCCCTCGAGGCTCACCTGAAAGAGATACGGCTTCTGAATGGATATTATCTCCTCCAGCCGATCCTGTGAGCAGGGATTGCCGAGAATCGACAACGAAAATCCCCTCGTAGCGGCGGCCCCGTAGAGTTTCATAAAATCAGGATGCATGAGAGGATTTCCGCCGGTGAAAGAGACGGCTCCCATAACATATCTGTCGCGGCAAAAATCGTGGAGGTCATCAAGTATTCTCATGCCCTGATCGAGCGTAACGGCCTTGCGGTCACTGCGATCATAGCAGTGCTTGCAATGGAGGTCGCATGTTTGAGTTATATGCCACTGCAGGGTAAAACTGTCTGATGAGAGGAAGTCTCTGCTGACCTCGCTTGACTTAGGAAGAAAGGATTTCTGCCTTCTGATCCCAGAGGCAGGAGCAAGCAGAAGTCCGTTGCGCACAGCCTGATTTATGACAGCATCAATGAGCACTATGGACTCTCTTTGCCCCGGTGCCACTTTGCGGGGCTCAATATCGTCGGCCACTATCTTCAGAGCTATCAGGTCCTCATTCAAGGCGGGCCGGCAGCTAAGCTCGCCTGACTCCGGATTCGTCCATATAAGTACTAGTTCCTCTCCTTTATCGGGTTGAGCTGAAGCGTCAACCCGTGACAGCTGCAACAAATAGGTCAGATTCTTCCACGAAAGGCGCAACAGTTGCAGCGCGGGGTTTAGTCTGATGCGGTCGCTTCTCCCGGACAAAGCCGGGTTTGTTGTCGATACTCGGTTAATCTTCCATTCCAGAAGGGCCAGATCAGGCAGAAAACCAGGCATGTCCGAACCGCCCTTCTGGAACAGATTACTCCGGAAAGCCTCAAAATCATCAATGATGGTAAAACAAGATGCGATACTATTCCATCTTCCGCGGCCGACAGCGGAGATGCAGGAAGGGAAGATAATATCGACATCCTCTCGCAACAGCTTCTTCATTTCAAGACCACGGTCCTCCAGTGCAACTGCACTTTACTTGCTGCCTACTCAGCTACTCGGGGCAGGGGTCTTCGGAGCAGGATCCTGAGCGGGCCTCTGCTCGGGTTGGGTTTTACCCTCCTCCTTATCCTCTTTCTCAGTATCCTTGGTTGACGTTTCAGGGGTCGAAGTCTGTTCTGTCCTGGTGCCACCTGCACCAGACTTGCTTCCACCTCAACCAGACTTCACGTCCGCCGCCAGCCCTATGCTGGCTCCCGCCAAAAGGCCTGCGATACTGAGCCCTGCGAGGATCTTCTGAAGATCATACTTGTCCATTATGCACCTCCTTCATAGTATCAAAGTAGATTGCTGCTCAGCTCCTGAGTTGGAACCCGGCGTATCAGGATCGCTTCTTCCTGATAATTTGCAAGATGGATGCCACAATAATTAGATATATTTTACGGTAAGTTATAAACACGAGCGGTACTTGAAGAAAGATTTTTCGCCACGCGTACAGGGCATTTTTGCGGAGTTGCTTTCTTTATCGCCGCTGTCCGCGTGTGCCGCAACTGAACGCCTCGCGCATGAGATTATCTGCTCAGTAACGAGTTTGATCGCTCGGACACTGTTTTGCTACGCCTGCAGTCATGACGTCTGTCTCCGCCCCTGCGGCGAAAGGATTTCTCAGCCACAAATGAATCTTTACAAGCACAGTCACTTTCTTGTTGATTAAAGTCGATGCGTTTGCTATATTTAGAAGATTTTTTTTCGTCTGACATAATGAAACACTCTTAATATCAAAGTGAATTCACATCTATGTGAACAAGGAGGGGATATGAAAAGAATGCTGTCTCTTTGGATTCTTGCTGCGCTGATTACCCTTTTGATCGGCTCTCAGGAAAACTCTTTTGCCGTGCCTGGTCTATCGTGCAACCCGGTGACGGGCTCTCCGCCCGCCATAGACGGAGTGTATAATCTCAGCCAATGGCCTGCCGTTCCTCAAATTGCTATAGCCACTCCGATTCAAACAAACTTCTATTGCATGAGCGATGCCTCTAACCTATATGTATTGGTAGATGCCCTGGGCGATACTACAGATGATAATAACAATATGCCGACCCATGGTGCCTGTCCCGCAGCCGGTATTACTTACTGCGATGAATGTCTCCTTGTTTTTAGCGATACAGGCGGAACAACAATTTCTCAGGCTGAAGTTTGGGGCAAGTCCGGTCCGGGAAACACTGTTGGCAGCCATCTTCCTACCGGCAGTCAGGCATCAATTGGATTTAATGGTCACAGATTCTATGAATGGAAGATACCATTGAGCTCGATTAACGCTACTCCAGGTCAGGTTATCCTTCTTTCTTCACCTAAACTGTGTAAGGGTGTCAGCAACGGAGGCTCTTACTGTGCCAGCATGCCATACGACGGGTTTGACGGTCGAGATAACGAATGGCCATCGGGGGTTCTGTATCACGATGTTGCTACCTGGCGTCCGATGAAGTTGGCTGATCCCTTGGTGGCAGTCCCAACCCTGACTGAATGGGGCGTAATAGTTTTCGCTTTACTTGCAGGACTTGGGGCTATCTATTATCTTAGCAGGCGCAAGACCGCAACCAGTTAGTGTATTCCTGCAGATCAGCAAGAGGGCGGGGGCTGACACCCCGTCCTTTTTTGTTCTCTCAAGATCTTCACTCTCTCCGGCCTAGTCGAGCAATGACCGGAATCTGTCCGGATACGCTCTGCAATTAGACGAATGGCCATTCCACAATCAAGGATGCTTCTTGAAATTGGAGCCGTAGCACTCAGGAGGGGGGACTGAAAAAAGTTAAAAAGCTAGATTGAGTCCGAAGAGAGCACGCGAATAGCTCATGTTCTGCTTCTTTGTCAAGACGGTAACAGAAGGCACTTTCAAAGTAAAATAGGCCTTCAAGTTGCCGCCCAGAACGACTTCGGCCGCGGATAAAAAAGTCTTGTTGTTATTCGT
>DATHCU010000028.1:0-2014 GCA_035319385.1 Thermodesulfovibrionales bacterium | reverse complement strand
CCTCAAGATGTTGTTATGCTGCTTGCATAGAGTATGTCTATTCACCTTCCATCCTCTAATTAAACTGTTCTGTCAAGTTGTCTTAATTATCTCAAAAAATGATACTTATACAAGTTGAAGCTGTCCTCTGTCTTCATGTCTTCCCCCTCTTGCAAGGCCGTCATTTTCTGAGATAATGAAAATAAGGTATTCGTTTGAGATTTGATGAAAAGAGGCTGGGACCGCTGCGGAGGAAGATGCCTTTGCAGGTCTTGAAGTTCTAGGTTTAACCTGAATGATGTCCAAATGTGGAGGAGGTCGAAGAATGAAGAAGATATCGTTTCTCACATTGATGGTCCTTATCACGGTTTTCCTGACGCAATGCGCCCATATGCAGAAATGGCCGACTTATGAAAGGACTGCTGAAGACAGGATGACAGTGATTCAACAGAAGATCGGAGATGGTCTAAAGAGCGGTGCTCTTACAGCCGAAGATGGGAAGATCTTTCTGGGCAGACTGGAGGACGTCCGGAGGGACTATCTGTCGCTGAGGGACCAATACGTTTATCGGGACGACTGGAAGAGACTCCTGGGAAGGCTCGACATTCTGGAAGATGAGGTCACCAGTGCGATCGCGCGGCCCCCGAGGATCGAGGGATCTGTAATAGAGGATAGGCTGATCACCCTTCAACGAAGCATCGATGACGCCAGAATCCACCGGCGGTTGACCCAGAGTGAGGCGGAGGGATTTCAAGGCAGGTTGGACTCTGTCAGGAGCGACTATCTGCGGCTGAAGGATAGCGGACTTCTCAGGACCGAGGATAGGACGGAGATCCACCGGAGGCTTGATTTGTTAGAGGCGGATCTTGCACGCTACCAGTAGAATGACAGACTCCTTCGGCAGGCCCGAAGGAAAGCGATTATTTTCGGCGGCAGATATGCGCCGGGCCGCAAAGGAGGCACAAAAAATGAGTTTCTGGGAGCAGATAAAAGGTGATTTAGAGGATGGGATCGCGGAAGGGATTGATATCGCGAAAGAAGGCGCTGCCTTCGTAAAGGAAAAAGCCGAAAGGCTCACGGACAGAACCAGAAGAAAATTAGATCTCTTTGAGGTGAAGATACAAGTCAGGAGAGAGATGGCAGAATTAGGGGGGCGCATTTATGAGTTGCGGCATCAAGGTGAAAGCCCTCTGTTGGACAGCGAGGTAAAGACTATTATAGGACGGATTGAGAAACTGGAAGACCGGATAGGAGGACCTGAGGGAAACGGGGGAAAAGGTTAGGCTGCCACCGGAAGACTGGGGAGACGAGGCAGGCGGGGAAGAAAATATCCTGAAACCTGCCCTTCTTCTCCTGTCTTCTGAGTGCCTGAAGAAGGAAGGCGGCAGTCATCTCGGGTACAGTAATGTAATTTTTCTTTCAGCCCGGGATCAGGGGATGACTTGCGCACTCGTCTTTCTTGAGGCCATAAGCCACAGTGATTCTTTCCATCCGAGGATACTCTCATAAAACCACTTGTTATGTCCGTTGTCGAGGGCTTCCTGATAGGCCTTTTCCAAAGTCCAGCCATTATGGATTATCTTGTATGATGCGATGACAAAGCCTGTGCGGTCACGACCATGGAGGCAGTGGACATAGACAGGAAGAGAACCCTGATCTTCCATAATCCGTACCGCTCTCAGCAAATCATCCGTTTTGGGTCGGGATATTTGGCTCATCGGTATATTTATCATCACTATTCCCAGTTGTCCCGCGGCTTCGCTTTCTCTTTGGACTGCCTCGCTGTTATCTTCGAGGTTCAGAATCGTACGGATCTTGAGGGATCGGAGTTCGTTTAGATCGTCAAGGCGGGGTCCCCGGTATATTCCTTCACTGACTCTGACGATTCGACTCTTTTCTTCTTTCGATGAAGTGTGGACGTGCGCGCAGGACGCCAGGATGAGAATTGCCCCAACTGCCGCGACTATCCTTGCCATGCCTATATTTCTGTCTTGATGTTCATACATGTTCAATCTCCCTTTCAACTAGTGTATCA
>DATHCU010000027.1:0-3717 GCA_035319385.1 Thermodesulfovibrionales bacterium | reverse complement strand
TTCTTCCAATATGTTCGGGAGACGAAAGGCAATGAAAACCTGTTTTCTTCCTATGACATCAAACAATATCTGAGCCATCTTGCCATCAAACAGCATGTTGCGGCCTCGACTCAGAACCAGGCATTCAATGCCCTGCTTTTTCTGTTTAGGGACGTGCTCGGGCAGGATGTAGGAAACCTCGGTGACACGGTAAGGGCAAAGCGGGGCGCCAGGCTGCCCGTGGTCCTTACCCCGGATGAAGTGAAAGCGCTCTTTGACAACATGTCGGGAACGGGGCTTCTGATCGCTCAGATGCTTTATGGTTCAGGTCTGCGGCTTATGGAACTTGCGCGCTTAAGGGTCATGGACATCGATTTCGATATGCAGGCGCTTACGGTGAAGAGCGGCAAGGGGGACAAGGACCGCACCACGGTTCTGCCTGCAACAGTCATGGAGAGACTGCGAGCGCACATTGAAAGAGTCAAGGCGCTGCATGAGCGGGATCTGAAGGACGGATACGGAGAAGTGTATCTTCCGGATGCCCTGGAAAGAAAGTACAGGAATGCAGCGAAGGAATGGGCCTGGCAGTTTGTATTCCCATCTGCACGTCTGTCTGTCGATCCGAGGAGCGGGAAGATAAGGCGGCATCATATCAGTGAAACGGCGGTCCAGGCTGCCATGGCAAACGCGGTCAGAAAAGCAGGCATTGCAAAACATGCGACTGTCCACACGCTGAGACACAGCTTTGCAACTCATCTGCTCATGAAGGGCGTTAATATCCGGGAGATCCAGGACCTGCTTGGCCACAAGAATGTTGAGACAACCATGATCTATACGCATGTCCTTCGCGATATGACGAACTCACCCCGTAGTCCGCTGGATGTGCTTTACAAAAACGGGGAATAAATAGTGCGGTCATGGATAGATGCGAAGTATTGGGACCCGCGTGAGTGCCTCGCCCGTGCTTTCATATTTCTGACCCATCGCTGTAGACTACAAATATGGACGACTACGGCTTCATACCCGCTTATCTTAAGCTCCCTCCGGGTGTCTTTGAGGACAAGGTGCGGGAAGCGGAGGAGATACTGAAGGGCTGCACCCTTTGCCCCAGGGAGTGCAGGATTGACCGCACCGCAGGCGAAAAGGGATTCTGCAGGACCGGAGATGAGCCGTTCATTTCAAGCTATGGCGCCCACTTCGGCGAAGAGAAGCCGCTCGTAGGACGGTACGGTTCCGGGACGATCTTTATGGGCAACTGCAACCTCGGCTGTGTCTTTTGCCAGAATTACTCGATAAGCCACTTGGGAGAGGGGATCGGCATATCGGTTGAAAAACTCGCTGATATTATGCTCTCCCTGCAGAATGAAGGATGCCATAACATCAACCTTGTTACTCCGACACACCAGATGCCGATGCTGCTGAGGTCCCTGCTGATAGCCTCTGAAAAGGGGCTGAGGCTGCCGGTGGTGTACAACTGCGGCGGATATGAATCGTTGAACGCGATCGGACTCCTCGAAGGGATAGTCGATATCTACATGCCTGACTTCAAATATGCCGACCCTGCCATGGCCAAGAAATATTCCGGGGCCGAGAATTATCCTGCAACTGTAAAGGCAGCTCTAAAGGAGATGCACAGACAGGTGGGCGACCTGATGATCGACAAAATAGGCGTTGCGCTCAGGGGCGTGCTTGTCCGTCATCTGGTCTTGCCTGAAGGCATCGCAGGGACGACAGAGGTCGTGAAATTCATAGCCGAAGAGATTTCGAGAAACACCTATATCAACATAATGGACCAGTACCACCCGTGTTTCAAGGCATCCGACCACCCTTCGCTGAACAGACGTATTACCGGAAGAGAATATACGGAAGCGATAAACCTGGCGGTGAAGGCCGGACTGAAACGAATCGACGGAGTTACCGTCTAATTCAGCTGCACAATCTCACCCTCCATCTTCTCCAGATCGAGGAGCGCAACGGTGGACTTGCCGTAAAGCCATGTGCCTACTTCGCCGGGATTAACGATGAGCGTATCTTTCGCTTTCCTGATATCCGCCTTGTGGGTATGGCCATAGACCACAAGGTCATAATGGCCGCTGTCTGCCAGGGCGTCAGCCACATGATGTTCGTGCATCACGACAATCTTTCTGTTGTGAAGAGTGAATATGTACGGCTGGTTGTGCAGATTCCCTTCGGCCCGTTCCTGCAGCAGTAGTCTGTCCCCGTCGTTATTGCCGAATACCCCGGCGTATCCGCACTTCAGTTCCTTGAAAAGCTTGAGGGTAAAGGGCGAAGTGTAATCGCCGGCATGGATAACGAATTCAACCTTTCGGCTGTTGAACAGGTCGATCGCCTTCTTCGCAAGCGGCAGGTTATCATGTGTGTCCGACATGATTCCGATAAGCATATGTCCTCCATTATTTCTTCCGGTGATTCTTATTAAGCAAGCTATGTGAAGAACCACTGTAGCAATACTATTTGGACAACCACCCCTGCCCCTCCTTATCAAGAAGGGGAGCTATGCAGTATTTTGGCGTTGAAACGGCTCTCAGGAATTTGCCTGTCATTGCCTGATAGTGTTTACAACCCCTATCCGGATCATCATGACCGCAATAGACGCAAGGAGCAGCGCCATGACCTTCGAAATCCCCAGAATGCCTCCCTTGCCGAAGACCTTGATAATGTGCTCCGCATAGATCAGGGCGATCCAGACAATAAAGAGATTCAGCACGAGAGAGATAATCGTCGGGAGCACCCCGTAATGGTCCGCCAGGAGGAGCAGGTTTGTCAGCACCGCCGGCCCCACGATCAGGGGAACCCCGATTGGAACAACGCCCACTTTGAGGTCCGGTTTAGTCCGTTCCTCGGTGTTTTGAACGAGATCACGAACCGCAAAGACGAGGAGTACGATGCCTCCCGCTATCTTGAAATCATCTGTTGTTATTCCCAGTATCCTGAAAATGAGTTCTCCGAGGGCCATAAAGAGGAAACTGACAATGATGGCTGTCAGAATGGAGTCCCGGATGACCGCTTTTCTCTTTGCCTTCGCCATCTCTTTTGTCAGGGAGATGAAGATCGGGACGAGCATGAATATATTTGCGGCCACGAAGAGGGGTATGAAGGTATTCGGCAGTATATTCAATATATCTTCCATGGATCTAATTATACCTCAGGAGATATTGTTTAGTATTGATACGGGGTCGTTCTCTCTTGGCTGTAGGCAGATGAGACACAAGGGATGAGGAATAATTCATACTCTGCGGACTATCCGTGTTTGACAAGCACCTGCTTTTTAGGTAAATTACTGGAGAAATCTGTTAAGGAACCGGAGGGATTATGAAGACTGTCTTCTTGTCGATTATAAGCTTTTTTTGTCTTATGTCTGTCTGCATTGGGGTTGAAAGCCTGCCCATAAGATCGGGTGAAACTGTCTCCGGGACAATAGAGTCCGCAGATTCTTTCAATAACTGGCAGTTCTATGGGGAGACTGGTGAACGAATAGTTGTGTATGCCCTGAAGACACAAGGTTCAATGTCAGGGGCTTACCTGAAGCTTTATGATCCGAACGGGTCAATCGAAGATCAGAACGCCGGCAGTTTGGGAATCGATGGTCAGCTGAAGAAGACAGGTCTGTACGAGATTTCGGTGGAACCCGCCGGGAAAAGCGGTACGGGAGATTACTCTCTTACCTTTCAGAAGATTCCGGGCCCGGTCTCGGCCCCGGGGGACCTGGACGGCGGC
>DATHCU010000026.1:0-5749 GCA_035319385.1 Thermodesulfovibrionales bacterium | reverse complement strand
GGAGATCCTGTGCATATTTACTTTCGGTCCTGCTATCTCATAACATAAATGAATGAACGAGACCTGTGTCGTTGGGGCCCGCCTTTGAAACATTTCTTTATGAGCAAAAGGATCATACTCGCCCTTAATGTTTGCCTCGTTATTGCCTTTGTCGCTGCAGTGCTCCTTTTTGTTCGCGGCCTCATCTCCGGCTATTTCGAGCAGAAGAGGGTACCGAGGAAGAGCGCGTATGCGTCGAACATACCCTCGCCTGCCGGGCGCCGGATGCAATTCCTTGAGTACGCGCCGTTGATGAAGAACAATCCCTTCGGGATTTCAGGAGGAGAACTGTCCCTCCTTACCGCGTCTTCTCCTTCGAACAATGTTCAGGCTGTAAACCTTGTTCTGATCGGGACTGTGTCCGGGCCGAAAGAGCTGAGTTATGCGATATTCAAGGACGCGGCGGGCATCCAGGAGGTATTCAGGGTAGGGGAGAGTATATACGGGATGGGCAGGCTCTACAGCGTCAAAAAAGACAAGGTCCTGATCAGACAGGCGGGCAGCGTATCCGAGATACCCATTCAGGATATAGTGAAGATAAGGGAAGTGAAGGTGCAGGCTCAGGGCGCAGTCTCCCCCTCCTCATCTTTTGCCCAGAGAATAGGCAGGGGTTCTTATGTTGTGGACCAGGCAAGACTCCAGCAGATGATATCCAACCCGGGCCAGATTATGACAGATGCGAGGCTCAGACCTAACACTGCAAGCGGTAAAGCGGAGGGATTCGTCCTCAGCGAGGTGAAACCAGCGGGAATCTACCAGAGCCTCGGCCTTCAGGACGGGGACGTGCTGTTGAGGATCAATGAGTACGACATATCCAACCCCGAACGGGCCCTCCAGGCTTTCACTGCGCTGAAGGGTCTTGACCGCGTTCAGATAGACCTTATACGCTCCGGAGCAAGGATGACAATGACGTACCAGATAAAGTAATATAAGTGTTAAACATGAGAGCACTCAGAAAGATATCAGCGGGTTTCTGCCTCATACTGGTTCTAATCTTCTCAGGCTATTACATATCATCAAATACCGTAAGCACGTCTATCGCAGAGACCGACTCTGTCGAGCAAAAATCCGAAGGACAGTCCCCGGACAAAGAAATGCGCAGGGAGAGAGTCCGCCCTGAAAAAGTCCGCGTAAAGGATAAGAAGGTAGCGTTCAATTTTGTCGATGTGGAAATCCCGGTTGTCGTGAAATTCATAAGCGAGGTCACGGGGAAGAACTTTGTGTTTGATGAAAAGGTGAAGGGCACGATCACCATTATCGCTCCGTCAAAGCTTTCTGTCGATGATGCCTTCAGCCTTTTCACTTCGGTGCTTGAATTGAAGGGATTTACAATAATTCCTTCGGGCAAGGTGTACAAGATTGTCCCGGTCGCTCAGGCTAAGCAGTCCGGCACGGAACTTCTGAGAGACGAAAAGGGGACTGTCAATGATACATATGTGACAAGGCTCATCCAGCTGAAGCATATATCGTCCTCGAAGGCGTTGAGTTTTCTCCAGCCCTTGATCTCCAGGGACGGGCATATCTCTTCGTTCGGTCCGGGCAATATGATGCTGATAGTCGATTCGTCCGCCAACATAGAGAAGGCGATGAAGATACTGGACAGCATCGACAGACCGGATATGGAGGAGCCGGAGCTGGTTCCTCTTAAATATGCCAGCGCGGAGGAGGTCGTCAAGATCCTTAACGAGTCTCTTGCCCAGGGCGCCAAGACCCAGCCCTATGCGGGCCGTCCCCTCAGAGGCGGAGAGGCAACGAGCGCGGCCTCTGTGGAAGAGACGAAGGCGAGCGTGTTTGCCGACACAAGATTGAACGCTGTGGTCCTGATCGCCGACAAGCAGGAGAAGGAATCGATGAAGCGGATGATAGGCCTCCTGGATGTCCCGATGCCGGAGGCGACAAGCAAGATAAATGTCTATTTTCTCGAGTACGCGGATGCGACGGAACTGTCAAAGGTGCTGGAGGGCATGATCTCGGGCATCTCGTCTCAGTCAAAGACGGGACAGGCTGTTCAGCCCGGACAGCCCGCGAGGAGCCCTTTCGAGACCGGCGGCAGGGTTATTATAGCGCCGGATAAGGCAACTAATTCGATCATCATCGTGGCTTCTCCCGCCGATTATCAGAGCATGCTCCAGGTCATAAAACAGCTCGACAGAAAGAGAAGACAGGTATATGTCGAAGCGATGATAGTCGAAGCTTCAATAGATAAACTTCAGGAACTCGGAGCCCAGTGGAGGATCACGGCCAAGAAGGACAACGAGCCGGTCTTTATCGGAGGCTTCGGCAAGATAGATTCCTCTGCCATGCAGAACATTGTCTCCGGTCTTACGGGATTGACCGCCGGGGGACTGGGAAATTTCCTGAACGTGCCCATACAGACGGTAGGCGCGGACGGGTCGGTCACGAATGCGAACCTCACAATCCCGGGCTATGCCGCTCTGTTCAGCCTGAATGAATTCAAGGGTTCAGTCAATGTTCTGTCCACCCCCCAGATCCTGACGTCGGATAATAAGGAGGCTGAAATTGTAGTCGGGCAGAACGTGCCTTTCATCGCGCAGAGGGAAAGGGACGTCACGACTGCTAATACCTACCTTAATTCCATCGAGAGAAAGGATGTGGGCATAACCCTGAGGCTGACCCCTCAGATAACAGAAGGTGAGTATGTGAAGCTCGATATCTACCAGGAGATCTCGGCGTTAACGAATGCCAGCGAAAACATATTGATAAACATCGGACCTACCACCACGAAGCGTTCCACCAAGACGTCGGTTGTTGTCAGAGACAACCAGACGGTTGTTATCGGGGGTCTGATGGAAGAAAGAGAAACAACCAATATCAACAAGGTCCCTCTGCTGGGGGATATCCCGGTCATCGGATGGATATTCAAGAACAGGTCGCAGGAGAAGACGAAGACCAACCTGCTTGTTTTTCTGACACCCCACATCGTGAAGGAGTCCGAACAATTGGTGAAACTGAGCAATGAAAAAAGGACGGAGTTCGCAAGGAACGAAGACAGATACGTTAAAGGCGAACTTCTGGTGCGGTTCAAGGAGGGCACGGAGGACGGCAGGATATCCGAGATAGTTGCGGCGGAAGGAGCATCCGTGATATCCGCACCCAAAGGCAGAGGTCCTTATCTGCTGAAGCTGAAAGAGGGGGAGGATGTCAAAAGCGCAGTGACAATTTTCAGCGCCTACAAAGAGGTCGATTTTGCCGAGCCTAATTACATTATCAAAATGCAACATGCGAAATGAGTTTTCTGCCGCATTGAAGATATGGAAACGATTGATTCTATAAAAGATGAAGATGTTGAATTATCCCTCCTCAAGAACATCCCGCTGAGTTTTGTAAAGACGAACCAGATATTCCCGATAAGGATAAGCGATGCAGACTTGGTCTGCGCTGTGGCCGATGAGAAAGGCCTGCTCGCGTTGTCGGAGGTATCGAGGTCCCTGGGATTGAAGCCGAAGGCACTGAAGGCCTCTACGGGCGTTGTGCTCGATGCGATCAACAGATTCTACGGGCAGATGGGCTCTGCTGAGGAAGTGATGGGGACTATTTCCGGAGAGGACCTCTCTTCCGTTGCGGTGGAATTCGAGACCCCGAAAGACCTCCTTGAACTGACTGAGGAAGCCCCTATCATAAGACTTCTCAATGCGCTCCTGCTTCAGGCTGTGAAGGAGAGGGCGAGCGACATACATATCGAACCATATGAAAAGGAACTGGATGTCAGGCTCAGGGTGGATGGGGTGCTGCACAGGGTTCTGTCCCCCCCCAAGATCATCCAGGACGCACTTATCAGCAGGATAAAGATCATGTCTAATCTTGATATCGCTGAGAAACGACTGCCCCAGGACGGCCGCATCCGTTTGCTTCTTGGCGGGCGCGATATAGATATAAGGGTCTCGGTCATTCCTACAACGCATGGCGAGAGGGCGGTCCTGAGACTGCTCGACCGGAAGCAGGGGCTCCTGGGATTGTGGGAAGTGGGCTTTGGGAGAGAAGATGAGAAGAGACTCGAAGAATACCTGCAGAGACCGGATGGAATCATCCTTGTTACCGGACCGACCGGAAGCGGGAAGACTACGACACTCTATGCTGCATTGAACAGGGTGCACACGGAGGAAAAGAATATCATAACCGTCGAGGATCCGATAGAGTATCAATTAAAGGGAATAGGTCAGGTCCATGTGAATGCCAAGATCGGGCTGACCTTTGCTTCAGGTCTGCGATCCATCCTGAGGCAGGATCCCGATGTTATTATGGTCGGAGAGATAAGGGACCTGGAGACGGCGGTGATCGCGATGCAGGCCTCTCTTACCGGCCATCTTGTTCTCAGTACCCTTCACACTAATGATGCACCAAGCGCTATTGTCAGACTGATAGATATGGGCATCGAGCCTTTTCTAGTGGCATCATCTCTCTCGGTCGTTCTTGCCCAGAGACTTGTCAGGACTATCTGTCCGGATTGCAGAGAGTCGTACAAGCCTTCAGATGTCGAGAAAGCGTACTTCTCACAGTTGGCGAATGCGCCTTCTTCCCTTCTTCTCTTCAGGGGAAGGGGCTGTGAAAAGTGCGGCGGCAAGGGCTATCTCGGCAGGACGGGGATATTTGAAATGCTCGTTATAGACAATGATATCCGGTCGATGATCTCGGATAAGACGGACTCTCAGACCATCAAGAATAATGCGGTCGCCAAAGGCATGAAGACTCTCAGAGCGGACGGGCTTTATAAGGCCATCGATGGGATTACGACTATCGAAGAAGTGTTGAGGGTGACTCAGCAAGATTCGTTGGAGATATGAAGAGCGGAACTATCAGTTGTCGTTGAATCTCTGATTATTTATGCCGATATTTCAGTATAAGGGTTACAGGACGGATGGCTCTGAGGTCACGGGTACGATCGAGGCCAACAGCCAGAAAGACGCCGGACTGCGTCTGAAAGAATCGGGCCTCTACCCGAAGAGCGTAGGAGAAGCTGTTTACAAAAAGCGGCTCGCTTTCTCTCAGGGCCGCGAAGCATCCCTCCTGCCGTCCATTACCAGGCAGATGTCTACGATGCTTTCGTCGGGTGTCACCCTGATGGAAGCGTTGGGCTCGATATCCGAGGAGCAGAAGGGATTATGGAAGACTGTCATGGTTAGTATAAAGGAGAGTGTCTCAAGCGGCTCAAGCCTCTCGAAAGCGCTTGAAGTCCATGGCAAGATCTTTCCGGTCTTCTATGTCAATATGGTTGCCGCAGGGGAAGCCAGCGGCACATTGGATACTGTCCTCGGCCGGCTCGCTGATTTTCTTGAGTCTCAGGAGAATCTGAGAGCAAAAGTCAAGACAGCGATGATCTATCCTCTGTTTATGATCGGCATCGGGTTTATCGTCCTGTCATTTCTGTTTGTCTTTGTTGTGCCGAAGATAACGAAGATATTCAGGGATACCCAGAGCGCCCTGCCTTTTATCACCGTGGCGCTCATCACTGTCAGCGGCATCTTCCAGAAATACTGGTGGCTGCTTGCAGGGCTGCTGGCGGGCGGCATATTGTGGTTGAGAAAGATAAGGGCGAGCAGAAGGCTGTTTATCGATGGGCTGATAATGCGTCTGCCCGGAAGTATATTCCAGAGCCTGTATTTCGGTCGCTTCGCAAGGACACTCGGTTTTCTGCTGGAAGGAGGCCTGCCGGTGCTGAGGGCGCTGGAACTCGCAGCGAAGTCAGTAGGAA
>DATHCU010000025.1:0-3324 GCA_035319385.1 Thermodesulfovibrionales bacterium | reverse complement strand
CAGGGAGATAAAGAAGCTAAAACCTGGCATGCCCATACTCATACTGAGCCTCTACCCTGAAGATCAGTATCCCGCTCATTTGCTGAAGGAGGCCGGAGCTACCGGCTATCTTGCAAAGGACGCTGTACCGACGGGGCTGTTGCAAGCTGTCAGATGCATATTGGAGGGGGGCACTTTCTTCGGTTCGGAAGAGTCAGGAACCGGCAGGCATATCTAATGTTATGCACCCAGGGGAAGAAGATGCCCGGTTCGCCGGCAAGAAAGGAGATTAACATGGAGCTTAACATTCCGTCCATCTCTTTCGATGACGTAATGTCTGTTAAGGGCCTGGTTAAAGGACTTGAACAGCTCAGGGAAATCGGTCCCGCATCGCTCGAACCCTCTTCTGAGACAAACAGAAACGGCGCGGTTTGCATGTTCATTCATGACATGAAGAACCCTGTCATGACAGCGGGGACATCCGTATCCAGGCTTCTTTCGGAGAAAATGGGATCCCTGACGGACAGGCAGAAGGACTACCTCGGGCTGGTGAAAAACAGCCTCAGCAAACTGGAGACCCTGCTAACACAGTTCATGGACTTCCTCAAAATAGATTCGCGAGAATGCAAACCGGTTTTCCATTCCATCGACATGGCATCTGCCGTATCAAGAAATATCGATGGCATGAAGATCAATGCCGAGAAGAAGCGCTTGAACATTTCCTTTGATTGCCCTGAGCTTATGGCTCCGGTGAGCGCCGATCTGATGATGATCAACCGGATAATCACAAACCTCCTGGACAACGCGATTAAGTACACCGACCCGGGAGGGAAGATAAGCGTTAAGGTATCGGAAACTGACGACAGTGTGGCCGTCCGAATCATGGATACCGGCGCCGGGATCCCGCCACAGCATCTCTCCAGGATTTTCGAGCCTTTTTACAGGGGGCAGAATGATTCTGAGGGTTCGGGGCTGGGCCTGTCTATCGTCAAGACAATGGTTGAGGCGCATGGCGGCGGTATCTGGGTAGAGAGCATCCCCGAAAAAGGAAGCTCTTTCATCTTCACGCTGCCTAAGCGCAAGCAGGGTCATGCGTGAGAAAGTTGAATGTCGCTGAAGGACTTTCACGGATGACATCGACAAGGTGCTGGAATAATGCAGTCATTATAAACATTAATCTCAGGAAGGAGAAGAAAGATGGCAAAGCAGTCAACAGATGAACTGGTTAAGGTCTTAAAAGACTGGCAGGGTCTCGAAGAACAGACAATAGGGCTGTCGGAAGAGCTCATGAAAAAGTCGCAGAATTCCTTTGTTAAGGTGACATCGGAGATGATCAAGAGGGACTCCGAAAAACACAAGGCGATGCTCCAGTTCGCCCTTGACACCCTGACAAAAGAGAGCGTCCAGTTGGCGCCCGACGATCTTATCCCACTCGCCGACATCCTGGACAAGCATCTCCAGGCAGAATCCAAATCCATGAGTCTGGCAAACTCGGCAGTCACGCAGAACCATGATATGTTTACAGGATATATCATCAACTATCTCTTGTCGGATGAAGTGAAACACCACGAAATGCTCACTCGTCTCGATCAAATCAAAGGCAAGGTGTATCCCTACGGAACCAGCAAGAAAGAGAGACTGGGCGATTACAGGAATGACTAGAGTCGACGTTCAAAAATCCAGTGGGGACAGGAGCCTTCCTGTCCCCACTGGAGACGGGAAATCAGATTATCCCAAACGTGCATTTCGAACTGTGAAGGAGGCAACTATAAACATGCTCGCTGTTTTTCATCCCGTTGGCAGTTCCGACAAGACTTTGCTCAAGGATCCCCATCTTGTGAGGGGAATCTGCCAAAGTCTTACAAACGCCGTCAACTATCGGTCGGTCATCATGGAGAAAATACGCTCAACACTGGGCATCCAGCGGCCGAAAACCAAATTCAACTACACCGTATCAAAGAAAGGAAAGATAAATGTCAAAATCTGAGATCAAAGAATTGGCAACTATCATAAGAGAATGGCAGAGTCTTGAGAACGATACGATAAGTCTGACGGAAAGACTTTTCGACAAAACGGAGAATGCGTTCGTGAAGGCTGTCGTATCGATAATCAAGCACGACTCTGAAAAACGGAGCACGATGCTGCAATTCGCCCTGTCTCACATGAACAAAGGCGGAATCTGCCTCCCTCAGGAACGCACCTTTGGAGGGCGTCTTGCATCAAAAACCGGTTAGAACTCTATTTTTTTGAATTTGCCGCAAAGATTAGAAATTTTTTTTGGTTGAATTCCTATTTCTTACTATACGAGGTTACTGCTATGAATAGTTATTTTGATTACTTCGACAACTGCAACTCGACGACAGACGATCCATATGGCGGGGACACCGCAAACAGCGAAACACAAGAAGATGAGGAGCACAGGAGTAGCTACATCGATGGGGAAAATGACATACTCGGAATTTATCTTAAGGAGATCAGCACCGTGCCTCTGCTCACAAAGAAATCTGAAGTTGAAATAGCCAAGCAGATGGAGGAGGGAAGAGAAAGAGTTTACGAGCTAATTTTCTCTTTACCTTTCGCCTTAAATAGGATCGTCATTTTAGGCGATAAGATTATTCGCGGAGAGACATCTCTTGCAGAGGTGGTTCAGAATCACGAAGACGAAGTTGCAGAAGATAATCCGCAACTGAAGAGGAAGAGGTTTCATAAGACTACAAAGGAGATCGGCTCTCTGCAGGAGAAGAGGGATCTAAGCCTCGGCAAACTCGCGAAGTTAACTCACCACAGGATGCGGCACATATTCTCGCCGGACGGATTCGACAGTTCGGATAAGCCGACGGGGCAACTGGTCAAGGCGCTGATCAACTACAGGGACAAGATCCTGGAAAAGATACATAGCCTCAAGATAAAAGAAAACTTCATAGAAGGGCTTGCGGGAGAACTCAGGAGATCGGTTGCAGAAATTGAGGCCCTTCAGAAGAATATCGATGTTATTCTCAGCAAAAATGGGCAGAGAAAAGATCACAAGAATAAGGAATGCCAGTCGTTCAGATCACAGATCAGGAAGATTGAGGCATCGTACGATATGCACGCGGACGAAATGATAGAGGCGCTGAGATTGCTGACCGATGGTGAAACTCAGATGTCCACGGCAAAGAAAGCAATGATTGAGGCCAACTTGCGTCTGGTCGTCAGCATCGCCAAGAGATTCGTGGGGAGGGGTTTAAGTCTGACCGACCTCATCCAGGAAGGCAACAGCGGACTCATGAGAGCAGTGGAGAAGTTTGAATACAGAAGGGGCTATAAATTCAGCACTTATGCGACGTGGTGGATAAGACAGGCTAT
>DATHCU010000024.1:0-4942 GCA_035319385.1 Thermodesulfovibrionales bacterium | reverse complement strand
AGGAGAACGTGAAATATGGAACGTTCATCCTGCCTGAAGGTCTTTCTTTCGGTGATGCGGCAATGATTGAACCGCTCGGATGCGCGGATGCCGGACAGAATCTCATAGGATTGACAGAAGGTCGGACTGTCTTAATAATAGGCTCGGGCATCTCGGGGATCCTCCATATCCAGTTGTCAAAACTGAAGGGAGCAAAGGTTATTGTTACAGATATCTCCGAAGACCGGCTGAACAAAGCTGTCGAGTTCGGGGCGGATCACACAATTAATGCGGGTCGATTCACAACTGAAGGCCTTAAGGTTCTGAACGATGGGAGGCTGGCTGATGTCGTCATCGTCTGCGCTGCTGCAAGACAGGCGGTTGAAAATGCGATCTCGTCAGTTGACAGAAGAGGAAAGATACTTTTTTTTGCAGTTCCGGAATCTGATATCTCAATACCGTCCCAGAAGTTCTGGAGGGATGAGATCAGCCTCTTCTTCTCATATGGCGCCGGGCCTGACGATTTACGGACGGCCATTGATTACATCGATAAAGGATTAATTGACGCGGGGAAGATGATCACTCACAGAGTGCCCTTATCAGAGATCGTGAAGGGATTCAAATTGGTATCCGATGCAAAGAGTTCACTGAAGGTTGTCGTCGTTCCTGACGAGTCCTAGAATAGTCTCACTTCCACACGATCGCCTTCACGAATCCCTGTCATACGCAAAGGTATTACAGCGGTACCGTCAGCCTGAGTAAGATTTGTAATAAGACCGGATTTCCCGAGCAAAGGCACCGCCCATACTTCGCCGTTTCTCTCTTCTAGCATGACGCCTATGTGCTCTTCTCTCCCGGCGCTGGATGATACATTCCTTGCGATCCTTGCACTGACAACCTTCTTCTGCTTTTCGAATCTGCTTTCAGCCTGTCCTGACAGAATTTCCAGTACCGGCCTGATAAAGAGACCGAAGCAGACAGCCACAGCAGCCGGATGTCCGGGAAGTCCGAATATCGGGACACCCCGCACTACTCCGCCGATAGTCGGTTTTCCCGGTTTCAGGGATACACCGTGAAAAAGCACCCCGGGTTCTCCGAAATCATTGATTATCTTTGCAGTGAAGTCCCTGGCGCCAACAGAGCTTCCGCCTGAGATCAGAACCATCTGGGATTCCCTGACCGATTCTTCAAATACTCCCCTGATAATCTCGTACTCATCCCTGAAAATACCTTTTCTTTCGGGTATCCCGTAAAAATCCGAGATCATGCCCGCCAGGGTATATGAATTAATGTCCCTCACCTGTCCGGGGTTCACAGGCTGGTCAATCGGTACTATCTCATCTCCTGTGGAGATGATTGAAACCCTCGGTCTTTTATAAACATCCACTGCTGGGATGCCAAGACCTGCAAGAGCTCCGACATCCTGGGGACGAAGCCGGTGTCCTCTTCTGAGAACCCTCTCGCCCTTCTTCGCATCCTCTCCTGCCTGGATTATATTCTCGCCGGGGGAGACAGGCTTCATAACTTCGATCATGCCATCATCGACCTGCTGCGTGTGTTCCAACATCAGAGCCGAATCGGCCCCCTCGGGCAGCATACCTCCGGTGGATATTCTGGCTGCTTCGCCCTTCTTAATGACGACTCCGGGCTGCTCCCCCATCTTGATCTCTGCCGTTATATTCAGGTATGCGGGCATCCCCTCGGTGGCACCGAAAGTATCAACCGCATTCACTGCAAAACCGTCGACAGTTGTCCTGCTGAAAGACGGCAGGTCTTCAGGTGAAACAATGTCTTCGTGCAAAACCGCCCCATATGCTTCTCCGAGCGGAAGGACGATCGACGAAGGTCTTTTGAATGGCGAATACCGAAGGAGCAGGTCAAGGGCCTCCTCAACGGTGATCAGTTCTTCCCTACCAAGCATGTCCTTCATCTTCGGTCAGTCACCCTTGTTCCAAGATAAGGTTAATTGAAGCTGTTCATCGCCTTGTCCACCCCGTCTGCAACAACTGAATGGACCGCGGCAGCCGCTCTGTCTATGGCCTCTTTTATTTTGGAAAGCTCCTGCCTTGAAAACTTGCTCAGCACGTAGTCTTCAACCGCTGTCCCTGGCTCGCGTCCTATCCCTATTTTGACCCGGATAAAATCTCTTGAACCGATATTCTGTATTATGGATTCGACACCCTTATGTCCGCCGGAGGAACCGGTCTTTCTGATCCTGAGTTTGCCTGTTTCCATATCGAGATCGTCGTGGATTATGATGAGTTCGAAGGACTGCGCGTTGCACTTCTTTGCTATCTCCCTAACAGGAGCACCGCTTCTGTTCATATAAAGAAGGGGCTCTAAGAGAATGACATTGTGTCCTTCTATAGAACCCCTTCCGATCCTGTATTCTTTTCTGTCCGTAAATTCTATGCTGTTCCTGCGGGCAATCTCCTCAACGACCATAAAGCCGATGTTATGCCTGGTTCTGGAATATTTCTTTCCCGGGTTTCCGAGTCCCGCGATAACAAACATCTAGCACCCATCGACGATCATATCTAACCGGCAACGATCATTCAAGCGATAACTACTTTGATTCTGCCGCCTCAGCCTCTTCCTCCTTCTTGCCCTTCTTTATCACTTCCGGTTCGGCAGCCTCAGGCGCTGCAGCTGCTTCAGCAGGCGCTGCTTCTTCAACGGCAGGCGCTACTATATTCGCAATTACCTCATCCGAGTCTGTAAGGATCTTGACGTCCTCTCCCAGATCGATGTCGCCGACATGGAAAGATTGTCCGATTTCCAGCTTGGATATGTCAGCCTTGATATGTCCCGGAATCTTGTCGGGAAGACACTCGATGTCTATCTCTCTGAGAACGTGCTGCAATATGCCTCCGTCTCTTTTTACTCCGATGGGCTCTCCCACAGTGCTTACATGAACACTTATCTTGACCTTCTCCGTAAGAGATACCTCGAAGAAATCGGCGTGAAGCAAATCCCTCTTGACCGGATCAACCTGAAACTCCTTCATCAGCGCAAGTTTATTTTCGCCCTCTGCAAACTGAAGGCTCACCATGGTCTGCTCTCCCGCCGTTGTGTTGATAAACTGGGTAATCTCCTTCTTGGGGATCTTTATGGGCAGGGAATCTCCGCCCCTATAGATGACAGCCGGAATCATCTCATTCCTTCTGAGAGACCTCGCAGCGCCCTTCCCTTTTTCCTCTCTCTTCGATACATTGATTGTGATGCGTTCCATCTTTCCTTTCCTCCTTTAGACAAAAAGCGAACTTATTGAAGTTTCCTCATGGATCCTCTTAATCGCCTCTCCAATGACAGGCGCTATACTCAAGACCGTCAGTTTCTTGCATTTCTCTTTCTTGCTGTCGAGATTAATCGTGTTGGTGACAATCAACTCTTCAAGAACAGAATTGTTCACCTTCTCGATTGCGCTCCCTGAAAGAACCGCGTGAGTGCACGCCGCAATGACCCGGTTCGCGCCTTTTTCCTTCAGCGCGGCCGCAGCCTGGATAGTGGTGCCTCCCGTGTCGACCATATCGTCAAGGATTATCGTGTCCTTTCCCCTGATGTCCCCGATGACATTCATTATCTCCGAAACGTTCGCCATCTCGCGCCTCTTGTCGATTATCGCGATGGAACACTCGAGCTTTCTTGCAAAAGACCTTGCCCTTTCGACACCGCCCGCATCAGGAGATACGATAATGAGACTCCTGGAATCATATTTCTTCTGCACATAATCGAGAAGTACAGGAGCGGCATACAAATTGTCGACCGGGATATTGAAGAATCCCTGGATCTGAGCGGCATGCAGGTCCATGGTAAGTATCCTGCTCGTGCCCGCAGCTGTTATCAGATCGGCAACCAGCTTCGCGGATATCGGTACCCTCGGCTGCACCTTTCTGTCCTGCCTTGCATAACCGTAGTACGGGATTACCGCTGTTATTCTGCTGGCCGATGCCCTCTTCAGGGCGTCCACCATCAAAAGGAGTTCCATAATATTTCGGTTGACCGGCATACACGTGGGCTGCAGCACGAAAACATCGGAGCCCCTGACATTCTCATTTATATGGACACTAATTTCTCCGTCGCTGAATTCCCCTACCGAGGCTTTCCCGACCGGGATTTCCAGATAATCGGATATCTCATTTGCGAGTTCTTTGTGGGCGCTACCAGTAAAAAATCTTATTCCCTCAGGCATTATTCCTCCCAAAAATTCGCTGCTCAGCAGTCTTCATTTTATCGGCTCAAATGGCTGGGGCGGGAGGATTCGAACCTCCAGATGGGAGATCCAAAGTCTCCTGACTTGCCGTTTGTCGACGCCCCAAATCATAAAAAAGATCAATTAACGGTGAAGATTTCAGGATTCCGAGTGTATCCAGTTACTTTGCCGGAGATTGAGTCAATACAGGACAGCCTGCCATTCCACTTCCTGCAACTTCATCCTGAAAATCATCAATTCTAATCCAGTGTTCTTACAACCTGGCTCCAGTATAGCTGAAATGCCTTTGCTGCTTCCTCGGCCCTGTTCCTGTCTTCAAAGACACCAAATACAGCAGAACCGCTGCCTGTCATCGAAGAAACCGCAGCCCCGGCTCGGATCAGCTCAGACTTTATCTCACCAATAACAGGATACTTCTCTGAAACCACCTCTTCAAGGTCATTCTCAATCAACTTGCGGAGAAATGCAAAATCCCGTCTGTCAAAAGCCTGAATAAACAGTTTAATATCAATAGCTTTTTTTGTCAACACGCGCGAGGCGTCATATGATGAATAAGCCCAGGCAGTAGATACGCAAGCATCGGGTTTTACGATAAGAAGAAAGGCGCGGGGACATTCTTTCAAAGGCTTCAGTCTCTCCCCTCTGCCTTCAGCCAGGGCACACGGGCCTTTCAGGAAAAAAGGCACATCGGAACCTATCTCCGCGGCTATCGAGGACAATTCTTCGATGCCGAGACCTAATTTCCACATG
>DATHCU010000023.1:0-9323 GCA_035319385.1 Thermodesulfovibrionales bacterium | reverse complement strand
CATGCCGCCTCAAAAAAACCCGCCTTGTGCAGCTTAACCATCGAATACGACTTCCTTGCCCTGATGTCTATGACTGAGGCTGTCTCGGCTTCAGGCAGGAAGGCCCGGACAACAATCTGTTTCCGTCCGTCAGTTTCGGCTATATGCATACCAAGGACTTGGAACGGGTCCCAATGCTTGGCGCCGACGATGAGCTTAATCTGTTCTTTTAGCTGATTAGACATGAAATCCTCCGGGGGCGAACATAATCATCGTCTATGCATTCCCCTTGACCTCAAAGAGCATAACGCTGCTCAGATCCCTGATCTCAAGGTTCTCTACACCGTTGACCTCGAACTCCACCTCGTATTTTTCAACAAACTCTTCTTCCTTCGACATGAGGTCATCGGGTGCCATGGCGAGAACTGTTGCTTCGCCGTATTTCCTTATCAAGTCACGTCTGGCAAGCCGATACACCAATTCGTCCCAGAATGTGTAATTGTCATACTCATCTCTGTATTCCTCGACATCTGTATCTTCCTCGAATTCTCTGGTCGGAAAATATTGATTGACAGACCTGTCGTGTTCAATGTACTTGTCCATCTTGAAGTCTTCAAAGAAGGAAAAGATGTACTGTTCCAGTTCGTCATATTTATCGACCGTATTATCGGTACGATATGAGTTGATTACCCAATTTCCCAGGTATACCAGTTTGATAAGATTTTCGTATTGGTCTTTTGTGAAATTGATCTTCATCTTGCGTACGAGCCTCCTTCCGAGTTTCTTTTTTCCAGTCTTCTCGAGTCCACCAGAATGGTTACAGGTCCCTGGTTAGTCAGATGTACCAGCATAGTTGCCGCAAATTCACCGGTTGCAACCACGAGTTCCCTCTTCTTCAGGCCACGAACAAATGCATCATACATCTGGCGTGCCCTCGCCGGCTCTTCTGCCGAATCAAAAGAAGGCCTGTTGCCCTTTCTGCAGTCTGCAGCAAGAGTGAACTGTGATACCACAAGCACGGCGCCCTTTATATCAAGGACCGAAAGGTCCATCTTGTCACGACCGTCTCCAAATACCCTGAGTCCGGAGACTTTCCTGAGCAGATATTCCAGATCCGCCTCCGTATCGCCTTCTTCCACTCCGAGAAAAACGAGCAGACCCCTGCCGATTCTGCCGGCGATCTTTCCGTCGATCTCTACACTCGCTTCCGAGACCCTTTGAACCAGAGCTTTCATAAAAGATCAAGTTGAAATTACCATTTAGCAATAAACAATTATTAATTACGATCGCGTTTCTTTTCTTGTATTAACTGCTAAATGATAATTGTCGATTGCTAAATGTCAATTGTTCCGTTCCTCAGTACCACATCATGGCTTCAAAATCGGGTGTCGGCACAGTGATGGAAATATAGCCTCTCCACGGAGATCTCTCGATCTCTTCTCCGTCCTTTATTATCGAGATATACAGATGCAGCTCATCTTTTTCTCTGGCTCCAAGGTCACTAAACGGAATGCTTATTTCGAAGATGTCCCCCGCGGCGATGTCCTTGATCTCCTTGACAGATGTCCAGGCGCCATCAACTTTCTCAAAGAGTTCAGCACGCAGGGCCGGCTTCAAAGCAACCACTATTTTCCTGGCGGAGGGGTGTGCACAATGAACTGCGAAGTGAGTCTCGTCCGTCAAGTCTGAGAAGGGGACCGCCGGGTCCAGACGGAGATAGAGATTATCCTTATCGAAGCCGTAGAAGAGGGTGCTAAGGATGCTTTCCGATTTGTGCATACTGCCGCCCGCCTTCTTTATATCCATCTGTGCGCCCTGATACCATTCGTAGTAGCTGGTAACCAACCCGTCGATCTTCGGGTGTATGAAGCCCCTGATTGCAACGGACGGTGCAACGCTCCGGTCTTCCCTCAGGACAGGCACATACAGGTGGGGCGGAATCTCTTTGCCTATTGCCTGGTATACGAACATGAGGTTAAACCTGAAGAGTTCGTCGAAATCTTTCTGGGTTTCGGTCGTATGATCGTCTCCGTACCACCAGTTCCAATCGCTGCCCTCCGCAACATATATCGCTTTCCATGCGTCCGAGAGGTCCTGCCCGGGATTCATCTTTTGATAGAGATCGAGCACATCCCGCGCCTCGGACAAGTAGTCCCAGGCGGTATTGTCCTCCTCGTGTCCGATCCAGACGGCGTAGTTTGCGTAAATCCATGAGCCGGCATGCAGTCTGCTGAGGGGCTCACCCCTGTCGTGTTCCTTCACGAACTCGGACGCCGTGACTGTCTTAAGCCTCTTTTCTTTGGAAAGGCCCTCGTAGAAATACCTTAAAAAGTCGCGGCCGTCATTCCGGTAATACTCCCAGGCATTTTCTCCATCAAGAATTATAGAAAGGAGATACGGTCTGTCTCCGGGAAGGATGTTTCTGATGTGAAGAAGCTTGTTGATGAGATCATCGGCCGCATGTTTTGCGTCCCATTTTGAATATACGAATCCAAGCAGATCTGAGAGGGAATGATCTCTGAAGATAAGGGAAACGTCCTCGAAACGATAGGGTCTGTAAAGACTGCCTGGGTCGATCACATTTCTGGAAGAGTCCCTGAGCTGTCTTCCCAGGGAAATAGCCAGTATATCTTCGTCGGTGCCGAGCCATTGTATCCCCTCTTTTGCCACGATGCGCAATACCTCTTCACTGACGGATCCCTCCGAAGGCCACATACCGGTAGGTCTGTAACGGAAGACTTTCTCAAAGTACTCTATGCCCATCGCGATCTGTGCCTTCGCATCTTCGGGATGTGCGAAGCGCTTGCGTGGCAGCTTGATGTCCGGCAGGGCGATTCTCGCAGAATTAGTGTCGCACAGCAACGGGAGAATCGGATGATAAAACGGGGATACGGACAGCTCTATCTGTCCGGAGGCCACTACCTGACTATACCTCGGGATTATCTGACGCAGGATAGCAAGCTGCTTTTCAATCAGCGTCAGTTTCTCTTCTTCGGAGAAGTTGCGGCCTTTTTCCACAAGCCCCTTCAGGAACGGGTCTTTCTCCCTGAAGATAGGATCTATCCAGCAGAGATTGAACAGCACCTGGAGGTCCGTGAAATCACCTTTCGTGAAGTAGTTTACCATCCTGCCGATATCGCTCTTGATGATGTGAAGTCCCCTTTTGTTGAGGAGTTCGAAGTATCTGGGGAAGGGCTTTATCATGTTGTCCCAGTTGGCGAGGAAGAAGTTCTCCAGCATGAAGATCTTGTCTTCAGTTCCGAGTTCGGAGGAGTTCTTAAGGGAAACCGTCAGGTAGCTGTCGCTCGCATTAGTTTCAGTATAGTCCAGAAGCTGTTCCAGAAGAGATGGAGTGAAGTTGAAGACCTGTTTCACGTCCGGAAATTCGGTCAGAATCTCGAGCATATCAAGATAGTCTTTCGTGCCGTGGAGTCGCACCCATGGAAGCCTGTAGATATTCTTGGAAGGGTCTTTATAGTAAGGCTGGTGCATATGCCAGAGGAAGCAGATATAGAGTGGATTATCTGTCATACTGGAATATGTATTCGTCGGGCTTCGCTAAGCCAAATTCCTCCCGTGCGTACTTCTCTTTGAAATACGGCTCTTCCTTGAGAAGTCTGAGCTGTGATTTTATCTGAAGGTTGTCCTGTTCGATCTCCCGCACCTGGGCTTCGAGGCAGGTCTTTTTTGCGACAAGCCGCCTGTATTTGAGCAGACCCATATCGCTGAACAGGATGGTAGTAAGAAGATAGATCAGACTCAATGAGACTATGGTGTAGAATATAAGCCTCCGTCTCTTCATCTCAGAGGCTACCTGTTTTCTTAACAGATTATTTCCGGGAGTCATATTGATACATTATATAACGCTTTTTCATTTCTGTACAGGATTTCACTGTTCAGGATTCTATAAGTATTGCCTGACCGTCTCCTCAACCCTGTCGATGTTGACCGGTTCGTCTTTCAGTTCTGACCTGTTGGCGATGCTTCTCAGGGTTGTTTCCAGGAATATCTTGAAGCTCCTGGTCCTTTCAAGCAGTTTGTGCATCTCGGACTCCTGAAAGGAGAATATGTCTTCGAAGAAATATGCAAACTCGTCAAAATCGTCATACCTCAGCAGTTGAAAGGCTGAGTGTTCGAAATGATGCATGTAGTCCCTCATGGATTTGAGGACGTCATTTCTTACTTCGGGAAAGGCAGCCTTTTCCTCAAGAAGCGTGCAGAACCTGTGAAGGACGAAGAGATCCTCTCTCAGTTGAACCGACTGGGAGAATCTTGTTGTAAAGCTCTCAAAGATGTCTTTGCCCTGAATCTCAGGGTCGAAGAATTGGGTTAATTGCACTATGGACTGTTCAACAAGGTTCTTGAGTATGCCCTGACTGTTTTCGAGTTTCCCCCTGAAATGATGGGGTGCCTTTCTTCTGATAATGTTCTTGAGTTCCTGTATATACACCCTCTTTGTCTCCATGGAGAACTGGTACGATATCGACTTCAGGAGGTTCTGCAGATTACGGTTCCTGATCAGAGTGCATATCCTCTTGATGAATGCGTGGAAAGAGGATATCTCGGACCTGAGCATGATCAGTATCAGCAGCGACGAATTCAGGGAGATCGAGTTCTGGGAGTCGATATCGATATGCCTCAGGAACCGGAGGAATCTGAACAGGTACAGATAAAGAAACGAGATGTTCTTCCTGATATCCCTCTCCGGGATCGACTTTACGACCCTGGAAATATGGGCATTGTCTATGCTGTCGAAATCCGGATTCAAGTCTTTTCGAAAGGGATTGAGCTGAACGTTTTCTCTTATCTGCTTGCTGATGAGCTGGCCTATGTTTGTATAGCTCAGGTAGGAGATCTCCCCCGTCTTCAGAAGGTCCGTTATGATACCCTTAAGGTTGATGAACAGGTCATAGAGGAGATAGAAGGCCTTTTCAGGTGTATCCTGGGTGTATAGTTTCCCGACAAAGAGGTCTCTCGTATGATCACTCAGGAGTTTCGATTCTGAGAACTTCTGGAACCAATAGGCATTCTTTCTGCTCTCGGGGATGACAACTTCGAGAATGGCCAGAATTCTGAATATCACATCCCGCACGGCCTGCAGTTCATCAACAAAGTTTCTGTCGGGAAGTTCTCCATCAGGGATGGGCAGATTCTCCACATGGAAGAACCTCTCCAGGGCCCTCAGGAGAACGTCTAGCTCGGAGAAGAGTTCCCGGTGTTCTTCTTTCGACTGCAGAAGCCAGTTGTCAGCCCTGTTTTCAGCGGTCATCTCTTAGCTATGTGGATCGCCGTGCCTGAGACATCTTCAGACGCCTCCTGCATTGCTTCAGGCAGGGTGGGATGAGCATGAATCGTTTCGGCAATATCACTCGTCCTGAGTCCGGTTCTCACCGCGAGCGCAGCCTCAGCTATAAGATCGGAGGCGCGGGGACCGATGATATGAACACCCAGCACCCTGTCGGTCAACGCGTCTGAAACGACCTTGACAAGGCCGTCGATCTCGCCCAATACATGGGCTTTCGCAAGCGCCCTGAATTGAAAGTGGCCGGTCTTGACCTTGATCCCTCTTTCATCGGCCTGGAATTCCCTGAGACCGACCGAGGCGATTTCCGGAGAAGTATAGATCGCAGATGGGATGGAGCTGTAGTCCATGTGTTCATCGCCTCCGAGTGTATTCGCCGCCGCAATCATCCCCTCTGTTGACGCCACATGTGCGAGCAGGAGTCCGCCTACAACATCTCCAACAGCGTAGACACCCGGAATGTTCGTCTGCATCTTCCCGTCCGTGAGGACTTCGCCGCAGATACCCTTCTTCACACCAACTTCTTCAAGGCCTATGCCTTCGCTGTTGAAGGCCCTGCCGACCGCAACCAGAGCCTTTTCAGCAAAGATTTCCCGGCCGTCTATCAGGACCACATGGACCCCGTCAGCCCCTGCTTCCATCCTGTCGGTATTAGTGTTTGTTATGAGACGGATCTTCTTTTTTCGAAACTCCCTTGCGAGAACCTCGGAAATCTCGATATCTTCTGTGGCAAGCGCCCGAGGCAGTTTTTCGAGAAGCGTTACTTCGGAACCGAGTTCTCTGAAGATGCATGCGAATTCACAGCCGATTACGCCGGCGCCGATAATGAGAATGCTCTTTGGGATTTCTGTAAGACCAAGCGCATGATCGCTCGACAATACCCGTTTCCCGTCGAAAGGCAATGCGGGTATCTGATAAGGTCTTGATCCTGTAGCCACTATGATGTTCTCTGCATCTATGGTTTCCATTGGACCACTCCCTGATGATACGCTCAGGCGATTTGGGGACGACAGGACGCCTCTCCCCTCTTTGAGAGTAATCTTCCAGCTTTTAAGGAGATTTCTTATCCCTTTTATCTGAGTGGCTACGATGGTGTTCTTCCGGTCGACTATCCTGGCAAGGTTCGGTAAGATTTCACCGGAGGATTCAAGTCCGAATGAATCCAATTCCCTGGCCCTGGAGAGCAGTTCCGTTGAAGCGATAATCGCCTTTGTTGGTATACATCCCCGGTTCAGACAGGTCCCGCCTACCTCACGTTCCTCAATAATCGTGACCTGAGCTCCTGACTGTGCAGCCCTGATGGCGGCAACATAACCGCCAGGTCCTGCACCAAGGATGGCCAGCTTCATTTTATTTCTTCCTCGACATACTTCGTGTATTCTGAGGCATCCATCAGTTCATCCACTTCCGAACCATCTTCGAGTTCTATCACGGCGATCCATCCCTTCCCATAAGGGTCCTCATTCATCACTTCGGGGGACTCGGCAAGGTCCTCATTGATTTCCACGATCTTGCCGCTCACAGGGGCAATTATCGAAGAAGTTGCCTTTGTGGATTCTATCTCTCCGATTTCAGCATTGATTTCGACTTCCGCCTCGACTTCCGGCAGATCGATGTATACTATGTCACCGAGAGCTTCCTGCGCGTAGTCCGTAATGCCGACTGTAGCCTTTCTGCCCGATACCTTGACCCAAGTATGTTCCTTGTGGTATCTGAGATCGTCTGGGTTCATCTATTCCTCCTAATGAAATTAATAGTAACTGATTTCTTATCATAGGTTTTTCTTCTTTGTCAAGAAACTTCAAACGAGAATATTCGTATCCAGTTATCGTATGAAAAACCTTGTCAAATAGCAAGACGGAATCTTTGAGAGAGCGGAAAGCGTCGGGGTCTTTTGGGTCAGCAACGACAGATCAGGATTAAAAGATCTGTGTTAGAAGGCGAGGGGCTTCGAAAAAAAATGTTACGTCTCCATGAGCTTTTCTTCTTCTTCCTGGAGCGTCTTGCACTCGATACACATGGTCGTGACAGGGCGCGCCTCAAGCCGCTTGATATTGATCTCCTGGCCGCATTTGTCGCAGATACCGAACACCCCATGTTCCATTCTGTCCAGGGCTTCCTCAATCTTCTTCAGAAGCTTCTGCTCTCTCCCTTTCAGCCTGAGCATGAAATTCCTGTCTATCTCGGCAGTAGCCTGATCTCCCAGGTCAGGAAATACGGTCTGCCCCGGCAGTTCGTTCAGGGCTTCCATGGCGCCCACCAGGAGTTCTTTCCTCTGCATGTGAAGGATCTTCCTGATCTCCTGTATCTTCTTTTCTCTGGGAGACATGGCGGCAGAGGATTTATTTTTATTTGATTTATCATCAGTTTTCTTTGTCATAAATTCTCCTGAATTGATTGGGAATAATTCTTACCTTAACAGAAATATCTTGTCTTAGTCAATGAGGTCTGAGTGAAATGCTAACATCCGGAATCGCACTCAAAAAGGCGGAAAAAACAATACTGAATCAACAAAAAGCATATCTGTTTGCGCATGCTATGCGGCAGTCCTGACGAGTACGTTTATGCGACAGTTCACGGTCTCTGTCTTGGCGAGCAGTCATTGTTGTGAAGGGCTTCGATCAGATCGTCCATATCATAAATGTTTTTCTTAAACACGGTGACTACCTTTCCGACCTCATCGAGAGTATGTGCGTCGCTGCCTCCGGTTGTTTTGATGCCCTCGCCCTGCTCCTGGACCCATTTCCGGCATAATTCATTTTCACTGGAACGGTTTCTTCCATTCAAGAGTTCGACAATTTCGGCCCTGCCCAGAATGTCCGAATCAGCGGGCCTCGTCCTCCGGAAAGGGTGTGCTGCGATAGTGACAGCCCCTTCCCGTTTCGCCCAATCAAAGAGACCTTCTGCCTCCATTCCCGAAGGAATATTTTCGACAGGTCCGAATACCAGAAAGTCCCCCTTGTTCGTAGTATACTCCATGCCCACTATGACGCAGAAGCCGCTGAATTCAGAGGCATGCCGCAATACGGACAAAGAGGCCGTAGTATCGTGGTCTGTAATGCAGACGCCGTCCAGGCCTTTCTGTCTTATTACGGTGACAAGCTGGCGTACGCGTATAATACTGCACGGCGAAAAGCGCGTATGAATGTGCATGTCGAGGAGCATGATTTTATGATATGGATTGCCCATGTCAATGTCAAATAGGGATATCTAATGTGATCAGATGCACTCATAGAGAAGAATTATTAGTATTACAGTGTATCTGTATGGTATAAATTATAATGCGCTGCATATTGGTAATATTGGATGGTCTGGGCGATCGCGGCCATGAGTGCTTTGGAGGCAAGACCCCGCTGTATGCGGCATTCACTCCGAATCTCGACAGGCTTGCTTCTCTGGGCATGAACGGGTTGTATCATACAACACTGCAGGGCGTCCCGATGTCTAGCGAGACCGCGCACTTTATTATCTTTGGGTATGAGCTCAACGAATTCCCTGGCAGGGGATACATCGAGGCCAAGGGCAAGGATGTTCCTGTGGCGGACAAAGATGTTGCCGTGCTATGTCATTTGTGCTGTGCAGAGCGCAGAGGAAGCAATCTTGTCCTTTCCTGGGGGCGGCCTGAAGTTTCTGCCGAGGAGGCCGGGGAACTTTTGAAAGCCGTTGAGTCTTTCGAAAATGATGGCATCGTGATCCGGCTGACGCCGTCAAAGGGCGTGGATGGATTCCTTGTTTTGAGCGGAGATGTGTCGGATGCGATAACAGACTCTGACCCGATCTATGAGGGCAGGGCAGTGATGGAGATTCTGCCCACCGATGAAATGGCAGGATCATCGCAGAAAACGGCGCGGGCGATGAATGAATATCTGATTTCTTCCTATCACGCCCTTTCTGGCCACCCGATTAACAGGGACCGTATCTCGAGAGGGTTGCCTGCTGTCAACTGCCTTGTTACCCAGAGGGCCGGGAGACGCAAAGAGTTGCCGTCATTCCGGGACAAATGGGGATTCAGGGGTCTTTCAATCTCGTCCGGCGCCATTTA
>DATHCU010000022.1:0-2305 GCA_035319385.1 Thermodesulfovibrionales bacterium | reverse complement strand
AAATCACTGATGATTCTCTGTAGGGAACCGAGAAAAAATCGCAATAAAGGCATTTCCTGATGCAAAAAGGTATGTGAATGTAGAGATAATTAAATGACAGAGGGATCGAGGATTCACTGAGTCGAGGGTCAGGGCGAAAGGCGACGGATCTATTAGGTTTGTGTTTGATCATTACAAGGGTGCCAATTTATGATTCTATGACTTCTGCCTGACGCTCAACCGCCATTGCAGCGCGCCTCAGTCAAGGGTATCCCTGGACCTGACGCCTCGAATCCTTGAACCCTGCTTATTTTACTTTCAGTACTGCCAGGAAAGCCTCCTGCGGCAGCTCCAGCTTGCCGAACTGCTTCATCCTCTTCTTGCCCTCTTTCTGCTTTTCGAGCAGTTTTCTCTTTCGGGTAATATCACCGCCATAGCATTTGGCAAGGACGTCTTTTCTCATGGCCTTCACACTCTCCCTCGCTATGATCTTGTTGCCAATGGCGGCCTGAATTGCTACTTCGTACATCTGCCGGGGGATGATCTGCCTCAGCTTCTCGGTCAGCTCGCGTCCTTTATAATATGCCTTATCCTCATGCACTATCAGGGAGAGGGCATCTACCACCTCTCCGTTCAGGAGGATATTCAGCTTGGTGAGGTCTGATTCCCTGTATCCGATGAATTCATAATCCATCGAGGCATAGCCTTTGGACAGGGATTTCAGCCTGTCGTAGAAATCCCAGAGGATCTCGTTTAAAGGCAGTTCATATTCCACCTTTATCCGGTCTTTACCTATGTATGTAAAACTCTTCTGGATGCCTCTTTTTTCCTGGCATAGGTCGAGAATCGGACCTATAAACCCCGATGGAACAAAGATGGTAGTAAGGACAAAAGGCTCCTCAATAATATCAAATTGTTCGGGCAGCAACGAAGGGTTCTCGATATGTATCACTTCTCCGTTAGTCTTTGTGACCCTGTAGACGACAGTGGGGGCAGTGCTCAGGAGCAGAAGATCGAACTCCCGCTCAAGCCTTTCCTTTATGATCTCCATGTGGAGCAGCCCGAGAAAACCGCATCTGAACCCAAAACCGAGGGCCAGAGATGTCTCGGGTTCGTACCTGAATGAGGAATCATTCAGCACGAGCTTGTTGAGAGCATCCCTCAGGTTTTCGTACTGATGGGCCTGAGTCGGATACAGCCCGCAGAAGACCATGGGTTTTACGTCCTTATATCCCGGACACGGCTCAGAGGCCGGGTTGTCAGCGCCCGTGATAGTATCGCCGATCTTCGTCTCGGTAACGAGCTTGATCCCCGCTATTATATATCCGGCCTCTCCGGATGTAAGTTGTTTGACGGGCTCCATCTTAGGCGAAAACACTCCCACCTGAGCCACTTCGAAGGTGCCGCCCGCAGCCATCATCTTTATCCTGTCGCCTGCCGAAACACTGCCTTCAAATAACCTCACCAGAACTATGACGCCCTGATAATTGTCGAACCAGGAATCAAAAACCAGTGCTTTAAGTGGTTTGTTGTCGTCTCCGCCCGGAGACGGGACCTTCTTTACTATTGCTTCGAGAATCTCCTTTGTTCCCACACCCTCCTTGGCGCTGGCCAGAATCGCATCAGAACAGTCGATTCCGATCGCATCTTCTATCTCGTTCTTTGTCTCCTCAGGGTCCGCGTTGGGAAGGTCAATCTTGTTGATCACAGGGATAATTTCGAGGTCGTGCTCCACCGCGAGATAGGCATTTGCAAGTGTCTGGGCCTCCACTCCCTGGGACGCGTCCACAACCAGAAGTGCCCCTTCACAAGATGCCAGGCTCCTGGAGACCTCATAAGAGAAATCCACATGCCCGGGGGTATCAATCAGGTTCAGGATGTATTCCTTGCCATCATCTGCCTTATACAAAAGCCTCACGGCATGGGCTTTGATCGTGATGCCACGTTCCTTCTCCAAGTCCATCGAGTCAAGTACCTGGGCAGTCATCTCCCTGGCGCTGAGGGCACCCGTATACTCCAGCAGACGGTCCGCCAGAGTCGACTTGCCATGGTCAATATGGGCTATGATCGAGAAGTTACGTATATTTTTCTTCATAATTTATTCGGAACCCGACAGGGAATATTTATTTTATCACAAATTGCCCTGGGAAGATGTACCGGGCGCTGGAATCAGGAGGATGTTGCCGTTTTTCAATAAATATTTGCCATGGAGAATAATAGCCCTCTTCAGGAGCTTCTCCGGCCTCAACCGGCGGGGATATTATTAACCCGGCAATTAGATACTTCAATATCGTCATTGTCCGGCTTGACCGGACAATCCAGAACC
>DATHCU010000021.1:0-3680 GCA_035319385.1 Thermodesulfovibrionales bacterium | reverse complement strand
TTCTAAATGTGATATGCACCAGCATATTACTCTAGTTTTGTTATTCCGGCTCATCCGGCATCTTTTCTTGTCTTCGATTTGTTGCGGTGTTTGATCCACGACAGGTGAAGATGAAGATATATGATATTCTGGTACCGAATTAATAGTATCCGATCATACCGCTATATATCTCTGGGGATGTGTTACCAATCTGTTACCCGGACGTTATTAAAATAGCATATGAGACATTACCTGGTCAGCGATGAAACAATAAATCAGGCAACAAAATGTCTGTGCAATTTTTCGTGTTTGAACAGCGACACATACGACACCTGTTTGATCGGCGGAAATCTCTTTGGAAATTTTCTTGATATAGAAAAGAAGAGCAGGAAGATCGCCTGTCCCTACCTGTTTTCTTATGGCTTTTCAAACTATTGCACTTGCCCTGTCAGACGTGAGGTCTACGAACGTTACAGGGTATGATCTTCCCTATCACTGAGGCAAGAGGCATCCCGCATTCATATTACTTCGATAATACAACGTATATTACACTGCCGGTCATTCTTCCACGTCCGGGGTCTGCAATGAAAATACCGGATCTTCTTTCATCACGTTGCACCACTACCGGGATATACGTGTCCCATATGGGTCTGAAGGAATGTGTCCTCTAAGTAGAGATAAACCTGAACTGTGCAAGGCTGCATTGTCATCATCGTTGATAAATGAGAAGTGCTGCCGCAGTGACCTGTATGAGGAGTGCCCGATCTATGCAATTGAATCAAAGCGTGGAAATACTTCCGAGGATTTGAAACACATAGTTCCTGTCACTGAGTAGCACTGCACTCTACTCAGAGTCCGCCTGTATCCGCCTCGCAGGTATCAGGTATATTTAGATCCACGATAGTCTGAATCATTGTGCTGAGAGATTCTACGAACAAGATCATCCGTGTGGCCAACATAGTATCGCGATGTGGTTTGACTTTGCAGGATGTATGCAAAATATGCCATGGAGAAATTGGCTCCCGGGGAGGGATTCGAACCCCCGACAGGGTGGTTAACAGCCACCTGCTCTGCCGGCTGAGCTACCCGGGAGTAGAAGTGAATATTTTTTATATCAAATTATGGTGTGTTTTGTCAATCAATAGGTAATTCGGTTACGTATTTTGCCGCGAGATCCCCAACCTCCATTGTGTTGTATCCCATCTTTCCGGCAGCCATGCTCTTCAGATGCTTTCCGGTAACCTCTATTGCCGCCCTTTCGATCAGCCGCCCAGCCTTCTCTTCGCCCAGTTGTTCGAGCATCATCCCCCCGGCGCAGATAGCTGCCAGTGGGTTGACTACGTGTTGTCCCGTATATTTCGGTGCGGAACCTCCGATCGGTTCGAACATTGAAACGCCCTGCGGGTTGATATTTCCTCCCGCAGCTATCCCCATGCCGCCTTGAATCATGGCGCCCAGGTCAGTGATGATATCGCCGAACATATTGTCGGTCACTATGACATCGAACCATTCCGGGTTCTTGACAAACCACATGGTTATGGCATCGACGTGGGCGTAGTCTGCCTTTATGCCCGGATATTCCTTGGCCACTTCATAGAATGTGCGCTCCCAGAGATCGAATGCGAAAGTTAGGACATTGGTCTTGCCGCAAAGAGTCAGCTTGTTGTTCTTGTTTCTTTTCTTGCAGTATTCAAATGCAAACCGTATGCAGCGTTCAACGCCCTTCCGCGTATTGATGGATTCCTGTATTGCCACCTCGTCAGGAGTTCCCTTTTTCAGCACGCCTCCCGCACCCGCATAAAGCCCCTCTGTATTTTCCCTTACTACAACAAAATCGATATCTTGAGGCCCCTTGCCCTTCAGTGGGCAGTCCACTCCAGGATAGAGTTTAACCGGCCGCAGATTTATATACTGGTCAAGTTCAAAACGGAGCCTCAGCAGGATGCCTTTTTCGAGCACTCCCGGCTTAACATCGGGATGACCTATTGCTCCCAGATAAATAGCGTCATAGTTTCTCAACTCATCTATGGCACCTTCGGGGAGCACTTCGCCGGTCTTCAAGTACCTTGCCCCACCAAAATCGTAGTGGCTGAGGGCCAGCTTGATTCCGAGCCTTGCGCATACTGCTCTCACAACCTTAAGCCCCTCGGCTATTACCTCGGGACCTGTCCCATCTCCGGGAACAACTGCGATATTGTATGTTTTGGACATGATATTCTCTCCTTTGATCGGAACTGTTACTACTTCTGAGTCGCCAGTTTCCTCTTGGTCCACTCCACCAGTCCGCCCGCGGAAATCAATTCCTGCATGAACGGCGGGATCGGGTTGGCCCTGTATTCTTCTCCCGTGGCGAGGTTCTTAATAATGCCCTTATCTGCATCGATCTCTATTTCCTGTCCCTCCGCAATGGCTGCTGAAGCGCCCTCGGATTCGAAGATCGGAAGTCCGATATTAAAGGCATTGCGGTAGAAAATCCGGGCGAAGCTCTTCGCAACAACCGCCTGGATGCCGGCAGCCTTTATCGCGATTGGCGCATGTTCTCTCGATGAGCCGCACCCGAAATTCTTGCCTGCGACAATAATGTCTCCCGGCTTAACCTTGGCCGGAAAGTCCTTGTCGGCATCTTCCATTATATGCCTGGCGAGTTCCGCCGGGTCGGATGTATTAAGATACCGCGCGGGGATGATAGCGTCTGTATCGACGTCATCTCCGAAACGCCACGTCTTCCCTTTGATCAGCATTTTCCCTCCATGTTCAGAAAAGAATTCGAATTGTTATTATAGGAAATTTACTATTTGATAAACAAGGGCAAGCGGCGGACTTTGCCAATACGCCCAGCTCTGCCCTTCCCTCCTTATCAATTATGGGATCCATTGAGTAAAATACAAAATGACGCTTTTACTGGAAATCTATCACAAGCTCTATACGACTTTCGGGCCCCAGCACTGGTGGCCGGGAGATAGTTCTTTCGAGGTGGCTGTCGGAGCTGTACTGACCCAGAACACAAACTGGGGGAACGTGGAAAAGGCTATACTGAATCTCAAGCGAAAGGGCGTACTTTCCGCAAAGGCATTGCATGAAATGCAGCGGGACGATCTTGCCGCACTCATCAGACCTGCGGGCTATTACAATGTCAAAGCGGGAAGGCTCAAATCTTTCATTGCTTTCCTGATGGAAGAAGCGCACGGAAGCATGAAAGTCCTAAAGAAGGGGACCCTTCAAGAACTCAGGAAGAAATTGCTTGACGTAAACGGCATCGGCCAGGAAACTGCGGATTCGATTCTACTATATGCGCTTGAAAAGCCCGCGTTTGTGATTGACGCTTATACCAAGAGGGTACTCTCCAGGCACGGTATTTTGGAGCAGGAGAGGTCCTATGAAGATTTTCAGGAACTCTTCCTCTCATCTCTGAAAAGGGAGGTGCGGCTATTCAACGAATACCACGCGCTTTTCGTCAGAGTGGGCAAAACGTTCTGCAAAACGAGGAACCCGCTGTGCAGCGAATGCCCGCTCTATGGATTACAATATACGCATGGATAAGTTCAGGGTCGCCACGTCTTTCACCCCGAAGGGAGATCAGCCCCGCGCCATAAAGGAACTGTCGAAGGGCCTTGAGAGAGGGCTGCGGCACCAGGTCCTTCTGGGTGTCACCGGCTCGGGAAAGACTTTCACTGCCGCCAACGTTATCGCAAATCTGAACA
>DATHCU010000020.1:0-10338 GCA_035319385.1 Thermodesulfovibrionales bacterium | reverse complement strand
ACTACGCCTACGGAAAGAAAGAGAGCGCCTGTGACAACGCCGTGGTTGATCATCTGAAGAATACCGCCCTCCATTCCCTGTGTATTCAGTGCAAATATACCGAGAGTAACAAACCCCATGTGGCTAACAGAGCTGTATGCTATGAGTCTCTTAAGATCCGTCTGAGCCAGGCAGATAACGGCACCGTAAATAATTCCTATGACCGACAGTGTCATCATGACCGGAGTCATAGCTCTTGATGCATCGGGCAGCAGCGGCAGGGAGAACCTCAGGAAACCGTAGGCTCCCATCTTAATGAGAACCGCAGCTAGTATCACAGAACCGGCTGTCGGAGCTTCAGTGTGTGCGTCCGGCAACCATGTGTGAACGGGCCACATCGGAACTTTAACGGCAAAAGCCGCAAAGAATGCCCAGAAGAGCCATAATTGCATTGTATATGGATATGTTTTAGTCATCATTTCGAGGATATCGAAACTCCGACCCGAATAGAAATAGAGCACGATAATGCCGACCAGCATCAGAACGCTTCCCACAAGAGTATAAAGGAAGAACTTTATTGCTGCGTAGACCCTGTTGGGACCTCCCCACACGCCAATGATAAGGAACATGGGTATGAGCATCGCCTCCCAGAAGAGATAGAAGAGGAAGAAGTCGAGTGAGCAGAAGACGCCTATCATGAAGGATGTCGTCAGCAGAATGGATATATAAAACTCTTTGACCTTCTTGGTAATCGCCTCCCAGGATATCAGAACACACAGTATAGCGCATAGTGTGGAGAGAAGAACAAACAGTATGCTGATCCCGTCGACCCCAAGGAAATAATGGATATTCCAGTTTGGAATCCAACTATATCTTTCCGCAAACTGCATCTTATGTGTCGTCTTATCGAAGGACAGGAATAGTGGCAGTGAGAAGAAGAACGTGGCCAAGCTCGTGGCCAGAGCGATCCACTTGCTCAGTGACTCCCATGCTCGCCTGTTGATCAGGATAAGGAGTGCGCCGAACATCGGCAGGAATATTACCGTGCTGAGAATGGGATAGCTCAATTGATTCATTATTACCTGTTCCATTGTTCTCCTCTATAGATCGTATACTACCGAAGTAGTATTGCTAAGGCAATGATGAAGACCGCGCCCGCAGCCATAAATATGGCGTAGTGATGTGCCGTACCAGTTTGGAACTTCCTCAGTTGGCGGCTGAATTTCCCTATCAGCCCCGGCACCCCGTTTACAACACCCTCTATCATCTTCCCGTCTGTTATACCAAGCAGGACTTTGCTTGCTAGCTTCAGTGTAGGCTGCACGAAGAGGAAATTATATAGTTCATCAAAATAATATTTATGGTATAGAACGTTGTAGATGAGGCTGAACTGCTTTGACAGCTTTTCAGGAATCTCCGATTTCTTCAGATATAGTGCAGCGGCAACAATTATACCGAAGATGGCTATCGACGTTGATAGCAGCATGACTCCCCATTCCTGCGCATGGGTCCCGTGGAATTCAGGATGTCCGACAACGGGTTTGAGAAATTCCGCAAAGTGGTTGCCTCCGCCAAGAATAGGCGGTATGCCGATCCATCCTGCAGCGACGGCCCCCACCGCAAGTAACATCAAGGGGATCGTCATTATTTTCGGAGATTCGTGGAAATGGTGTCCGCCGTGTGAATCGCTGCCGTGAGAATCATGACCCGCTCCATGCGAGCCGTGTCCAGCCTCCTGATGATGTGCGGGTCCACGGTATTCGCCGAAGAAAGTCAGAAAGATAAGCCTGAAGGTGTAGAACGGTGTAAAAAATGCGACCGCTGTTCCCATCAGCCAGACGAGTTTGCCAACAGATGAATGAGATGCAAAGGCGGACCAGATAATCTCATCCTTGCTGAAGAATCCCGAAAATCCGGGGAAGCCACCCGCGCTCAGGGCCGCAAGAATAAACACTCCGAATGTAACCGGCATGTATTTTCTCAATCCACCCATCTCCTGGATATCGTTCGTATGGACCGCATGAATAACGCTTCCTGCTGCCAGGAAGAGCAGGGCCTTAAAGAAGGCATGGGTGTAAAGATGGAAGATTCCTGCCGCGTAAGCCCCGACACCGCAGGCCAGGAACATGAGACCAAGGTGGCTGCAAGTTGAAAAGGCGATGATTCTCTTTATGTCATTCTGCGTGATGGCGACTGTCGCGGCGAACAATGATGTGGTAGCGCCGACAACAGCAACGGTATTCATCGCAACTTCGGAGAGGTTAAATATCGGATTGCAGCGCGCTACAAGGAAAACACCCGCTGTGACCATTGTAGCAGCGTGTATTAATGCGCTAACAGGCGTGGGGCCTTCCATGGCGTCTGGAAGCCATACATGGAGCGGCAACTGCGCAGACTTGCCCACTGCACCGCAGAAAAGCAGAAGGGCGATAAGAGTCGGCAAGTCAACATTGAATCCGAGGAAGTTCACCGTCTTACCCACCATGCTCGACACGTGAGGGAAGACGTCGGCGTAGTGGAGGGTTCCGAATGTGAGAAACACCATGAAGACTCCGATGCCGAACCCGAAGTCACCGAATCGGTTCACAATAAATGCCTTTTTGCCCGCGTCAGCCGCCGATTTCTTATTGAAGAAATACCCGATGAGGAAATATGAACAAAGGCCGACGCCTTCCCAGCCGAAATAAAGCTGGAGGAAGTTGTTGCCCATAATAAGCATGAGCATGCAGAATGTGAAGAGGTTGAGATAGGCGAAAAAGCGGTAATATCCCGTATCACCGTGCATATATCCGACAGCATAAATATGTATAAGCATGGCGCAGGTCGTGACGACCATAAGCATGACAGCAGTCAGCGGGTCGATCAGAAATCCGACCGACACCTTAAATGAGCCAGAGGCTATCCAGGTGTAAAGGTCTGCGTCTATGATATGACCGGCCATAACATCCCTCAGAGTTGCGAGGGAGCATATCCAGGAACCTGCAACTGCGAGAATAGCCGGCCAGTGGGCCTGATACCTCGTAACTTCCTTCCCTAAAAGGATGTTGATCAGGAACCCCAACAGCGGTAAAAACGGTATTAAGATATGATAATATTGCAATTCCATAGTATTATTCCTCTGACCTCTTCACTTTTATCAGCCCTTCATCTCGTTCATCTCGTCCACATGGGCAGTGGCCTTGTTACGGAATAATGCAATCACGATGGCAAGACCTATCGCAGCCTCAGCGGCCGCAACCGCAACAACAAAAAATGCGAGTATTTGTCCCCTCAGGTCCTGAAGATAATGGCTCAGGGCGATGAGATTGATATTCACGGCGTTCAGCATCAGTTCAATGGACATGAACATGATAATGATGTTTCTTCTCGCCATAAATCCGAAGACGCCTATGCAAAATACAATAAGGCTAAGGACCATATACCAGCTTAATGGGACCATTGCTTAACTCTTCAGCCTCCTTTTTGCAAGGACTATCGCTCCGATAATTGCCACGAGAAGTATTAGTGAGGCTATCTCAAAGGGATAAAGGAATTTTGTGTACAGAGTTGTTCCCAGGGCCTTGATATGCGTCTCCTTCTTGATGAGTTCTATCGTATATTGGCCCGGCGGGGCAGCTATGAAAGATCTGAGTGACATAAACACAACAACAAAAAGAGCTACAGCGAATGTCAGGCCTGTCGGGCCGAAGCTGATATACTTCCCGAGAGACACCTCTTCCCTGAGGTTCATCAGTAAAACAACAAAGAGGAACAAGACGAGTATGCCTCCGGCATAGACAATGACCTGTATAGCTGCCAAAAATTCTGCATTCAGAAACAGATAGAGACTCGCAATATGAAAGAACAGGAGAAGCATCCAGAGGACACTGTGAACCGGATTTCTCCTAGTTACGACGAGCAACGAAAGTATGACAATAGCAAATGAAAAATATGCGAAGAATCCTATCGAAACCATTATCTTTTTCCTCTGAACATTGCCTGGCCCTCGGGTGTGCGAAAATCTTCGGACATGGGCCTCCAGAATTTCTTGAAATACACTTCACCCTTGCTCCCGGGCATAAATTCATCCCAATTGCTTAACAGCTTATCCTTTGTCAGAAGGAGGTTTTCTCTCTTGTACACAGAATATTCGTAGCTTTCGGTCAGTACGATCGCTCCATAAGGACATGCCTCCACACAGAAGCCGCAGTAGATGCATCTGAGTATGTCCAACTCATAATTGGCTACTTTTCCTCCGGTTCTGGTGACCTTAATGCACTGTGACGGACAGATCGTCGCGCAGAGACCGCAACCCGTGCATTTTGCTTTTCCTTCCTGATTCTTTGCCAGTGCGTGCTGCCCCCTGAAGCCGGGAGCGATTGTCCTTCGTTCCTTGGGATACTGTACGGTAACGGCGCGAGTGAACATAAATTTCAAGGTCAGGGCCATACCCTGCAATATCTCTATAAAAGTAAATCTTTTTATAATTTCCCTGACAGTCACCTTAGACTCCCCTTGTCACCAAAATTTTCACTAGTGCCGTTACCACGATGTTCGCCAGTGAAACCGGAATGAGTACTTTCCAGCCTATCTTCATTACCTGGTCGTATCTATATCTTGGCACCGTAGCCCTTATCCAGTAGTAGAAGAATATGAATGCATATACCTTCATGAGAAACCACACTATACCGGGCACGAGCTTTAAGAAAGGAAGTAACGATGTGATATACCACGGCAGCGTCCAGCCGCCGAGAAAGCAAACCGATGCCATGGAAGCCATAATAATCATGGCAATATATTCGCCAAGGAAGAAGAGTGCAAACCTGAAGCTGCTGTATTCCGTAAAGTAGCCGGCAACGAGTTCACTCTCCGCCTCCGGCATATCAAAAGGCGTCCTGTTCGTCTCCGCCAATGCGGCGATAGTAAACACGAGAAAACCGGCGAGCTGAGGTATCACATACATGCCGAAAACTGATGCCTCCTGCGCCTTTACAATGTCTGTAAGGTTGAGGGAGCCGGACATAATCATCACTCCGACGAGGCTCAGCCCCATCGCAATCTCGTAGCTTATCACCTGAGCGGATGACCTGAGACCTCCGAGAAAGGAGTACTTGGAATTCGATGCCCAGCCGGATATGAATATTCCGTAGACGCCCATACCGGCAAATGCCAATATCATCAGTAGACCAAGATTCACCTGCTGAGCAACTGCAAAATTGGATGCGAAGGGGATAAAGGCGAGATTTACCATTGCAGCTGCCATAAAGATAATCGGGCCGATGTAGAATACGGTTTTATCGGCCTGCGTTGGGATAATATCTTCCTTGAAAAACAACTTTATGCCATCGGCGAAAGGCTGAAGAAGCCCGTGCCATCCAACCCTCATGGGGCCGAGTCTCACCTGCATATGCCCGATGACTTTGCGCTCAAACCAGGTTGCGTAAGCCACATGCAGTAACCCAACCACAAGAACAACAACGATTTTGAGAATTATGATAAGGACCGTGATCCCGAATTGGATCAGAGCGTCGAGGGCAGACGGTGATATGATATTCGTCAATGTATTCATTATCTGTCACACTCTCCGAGCACGATATCGATCGTACCGATGTTTGCGATTACGTCCGCAACCAAGTGTCCCTTACACAGCCTCGGCAACACGCCTGCATGAACGAAAGACGGCGACCTCAGCCTCATCCTGAAAGGTTTTCCCGAACCGTCGCTCACAAAATAGAAACCGAGTTCGCCCTTGGGGACTTCGGTGGCCACATAGAGTTCACCTTCCGGTACCTTGGGCCCCTTCTTCACGAATTCGAAGTGCTTAACCATATATTCTGCGGCTTTTGTGATCTCCTCCGGCATCGGTCCGGCAGCCAATTCCTTAAGCTGCTCTTCAGTCATCCCCTTGCCGCCCGGTATCAGTTTCAATGCCTTAAATTTGCAGGTCACAAAACAGTTTCCGCATTGCAGGCAGAGATCCTGCTTTATCACATGAGGTTGCTTCTTCTCTCCGAAGATCGCCTTTGCAGGGCAAGCTCTCAGACACATGCCGCACCCCTTGCAGGCCTTTTCTTCAATCACATATGCCAGTTCCTTTGTAGGATGCGTGATCGGCATCATCATATCTTTCGGTTGGAGGAGAAATTTTGGCGCATCCGCCATTATCGGACCAGCCGGCAATTTCTCTATTAACTGCCTGAGGATATTATTTGACTGTCTCATCTCCAGCATCCTGCAGCGATATCTGTCGTATGTATCACCTGTAGTACCGATGGGAACTTCAAAATCAACCTTGTCATATGCGTCATAAGGCATATGTTTTCTTATATCATAAGAAACACCGGACCCCCTGAGTGTCGGTCCCGTCATTCCCCAGTTTACCGCCTCTTCTGCCGAAATTACTCCGATTCCCACCGTCCTCTGGAGCCATATCCGGTTCTGATCGATCAGCGTTTCGTATTCCAGAATCCTTGACGGGAACTCATCCGTAAACTTCCAAATGCTGTCCAGAAATTCCTGCGGGACATCGTTTCTGACTCCGCCAACCCTGGGATAAGTGACAGTGAGGCGTGCGCCGCAGATCATCTCAAAAAGGTCGAGAATCCACTCTCTCTCTCTGAAACAGTAAATAAATACGGTCATGGCCCCGATATCGAGCGCGTGGGTCGCAAGCCAGAGGAGATGGTTCGATATTCTCGACATTTCTCCGACAATCGTACGTATATATTTTGCCCTCTCGGGGACTTCAATACCGAACAGCTTTTCCACGGCGACGCAGTAGCCGATGTTGTTCGACATCGCGGATACATAATCCAATCTATCGGTGAGCGGAAGGGCCTGGAAGTAACTCAGACTTTCACCTAGCTTTTCAATGCCACGGTGAAGATATCCGACATGGGGAGTAACCTTCACGATCGTTTCCCCGTCTATATCAAGCACAAGGCGCAATACACCATGGGTAGCGGGATGCTGAGGTCCCATGTTGACATTGAGTTCTCTTGTGTCAAATATCTTTTCTACGTCTTCAATCATTTCAGCCTTCCCACTCGAATTCTTTCAGTTCCTGCGACCTGCGGATAACCTCCCTGAATCCGATCCAGTCTTTCTCAAGTTCCGGACCTTTCAGCGGATAATCTTTCCTTAACGGATATCCCTCCCAATCTTCGGGCATGAGAATTCTTCTCAGGTCCGGATGTCCGTTGAATCTGATGCCGAACATGTCATAGCATTCTCTTTCATGCCAGTTGGCGCCTTCCCAGATAGAGACGGCCGACCCTATGGAAGGATTATCTTCAGCCACCTGCGCCCTGATGCGGATCTGGTGGCGATATTTCATGGAATAAAGGCCATATACAACCTCGAACCTGACATCTTTCTTCTTGAGATAGTCGACAGCAGTGAGATCCTGAAGATGATCAAAACTCAGAAGGGGATCGTCATGCAGATATTTGAGTATGGCAACTGACATGTCCTTCTTGATGATTACGGAAACCTGATCCCTGAAGTTCGCAACATCGATAACCTGATCCGGAAATAACTCCTTGATCTTCTCGGCTATCTGAACCGGGTCGGTGCCGGCAGGGTGGATGGTAGTCCTTACTTCTGTTACCGCCATGGACTCCACCTTGCCTTTTCATTTCTGATCTTCTCCTGAAGCATCATCAAGCCCTCAAGCAGAGTCTCCGGCCTCGGGGGACATCCGGGTACATATACATCAACAGGGAGAAAAGAATCGCATCCCTGAACAGTGCTGTAAGTCTTGAAAACCCCTCCAGTACATGCACAACTGCCCATCGCGATAACATATCTCGGCTCCGGAATCTGGTCATAAACCCTTCTGACAACGGGGGCCATCTTCTTTGTAACGGTACCGGCCACAATAACGCAGTCTGCCTGTCTCGGCGACCCTCTGAATATGATCCCGAAACGGTCCAGATCATTATGGGCTGCGCCTGCAGCCATCATCTCTATCGCACAGCAGGCAAGGCCAAAGGTGGTAGGCCACATTGAAGACAACCTTCCCCAGTTTATGATCTTATCAAAGGTTGTAATGATGACGTTCGGAGCCAATATTTTTACGTCTTCTTCTACCTGAACAAGTCCAATGGCTGATGTATCAATCATTTTCTACCTCTCATTTTCAGTCCCACTCAAATGCCTCTTTCCTCCAGGCGTAGATATAACCGATTAGGAGTATCACAATAAAGATAATCATTTCAATAAATGCATATATGCCGATCTTATCGAAGACGATCGCCCAGGGATAAAGAAAGATTGCTTCCACATCGAATACAACGAATAACATCGCGATAATGTAAAACCTGATCGAAAATTTATAGCGGGGTTCTCCCTTGGGCGTGATGCCTGATTCATAGGGCATGAGCTTTTCAAAGTATGGTTTCTTCGGCCTGAAGATCATGCCGATAAGAAGGGCGCCGAACCCGAAGGCTTCAGCGATAATTATGAAGATCAAAACCGGTAAATATTCAGATGGCAAATAAGTTCCAGGCATAAGCGGTTATGTTATACTGAAAAGCACCGGTTCTTGTCAAGGAAAAAAATTGAAGCCGCTCAAAAAATTCTTCCGGCCTGTAAATACGCGGGCATCGTCGATACCGTGAACACAGCGCTGCCGCCCCTTCACCACTCCGCTTTCAAGACATGAAAGCATTTATGATCGTCTCGCGTGTATATTCCATTCACAATAGTTGCAGGTGTATACTATTTTTGTCGTGCCGGTAAGGTTTGGGAATTATCTCATTTTGCAGCAGGAAGGAGATGTGATGTTCAAGATTGTTAAGAAGGAAATATTGTCCGATGCCGTAATGCTGTTTGAGATTGAGGCGAAGGATATTGCCGGGAAGGCAAAGGCCGGAAATTTCTTCGTTCTGAGAATGCATGAAAAGGGCGAGCGGATTCCACTGACTATTGCCGACTTCGATAGAGAAAAAGGTACGATTACAACTGTCTTCCAGAAGATGGGAAAGACAACACATCAGCTTGGAACGCTTTCGGAAGGAGACACCATATTAGATGTCATAGGGCCTCTCGGTATGCCCTCGCACATAGAGAATTTCGGCAGGGTTGTTTGTGTAGGCGGCGGTGTCGGGATTGCTCCGACTTATCCGATCGCAAGGGCTTTGAAGGAAGCGGGCAATACCGTTGTCTCGATCATCGGGGCGCGCATGAAGGACCTGATATTCTGGGAAGATAAGATGCGCTGCGTGTCGGATGAACTAATAATAACTACCGATGACGGCTCTTACGGGAGGAAGGCCGTGGTGACAGTTCCTCTGGAGGAACAGCTTCGTGATGGCGGCGTTGCACTCGTTTATGCTATTGGGCCGGCGATAATGATGAAATTCGTATGCGTCACGACTCAGAAATATAATGCAAAGACTATTGTCAGTCTGAATTCTGTAATGGTCGACGCCACTGGCATGTGCGGCGCCTGCAGGGTCGGGGTCGGCGGCAAGACAAAGTTCGCATGTGTCGACGGTCCCGAGTTTGACGGCCACTCAGTCGATTTTGATCTGCTGATGTCCAGACAGCGCATGTATCTCCAGGAGGAAAAGATATCCTTCGACCTGTATAAAGAACAAACGGGAGCTAAATAATGGACGAAAATAGACCGAAAGACAGATTGCACATGAGAGAGCAGGAGCCTCTGGTGAGGGCCAGAAATTTCATGGAGGTGCCCTACGGGTATACGCCTGAAGAGGCAATGCATGAGGCATCGCGGTGCCTGAACTGCCTGAAACCAACCTGCAGGACCGGATGCCCCGTATCAGTCGATATCCCTTCGTTCATCAAACTTGTAAAAGAAGGCAGGTTCGTAGAAGCTGCATGGAAGATAAAGGAAGAAAACGCAATGCCGGCGGTCTGCGGCAGGGTATGTCCGCAAGAGATTCAGTGCGAGTCCATGTGTATTCTCGGCAAGAAGGGAGAACCCGTTGCGATCGGCAATCTTGAAAGGTTCGTTGCCGATTATGAGAGAGACACGGAGGGAGTCCAGGTCCCTGAAAGGCCCTCGTCCACAGGCAGAAAAGTGGCAATAATAGGCTCCGGACCGGGAGGCCTGAGCTGTGCTGCTGATCTCATCAAATCAGGCCATCAGGTCACTTTGTTCGAAGCCTTGCATAAACCGGGCGGCGTCCTCATCTATGGTATCCCGGAATTCAGACTCCCCAAGGTGATCGTCGAGAAAGAGGTAGACTATATCAGGAATCTGGGGGTCGAAGTGAGGGTCAATGCAGTCATCGGAAATCTGTTTACTATAGATGAATTATTGAATGAGCAGGGATATGATGCCTGTTTTATCGCGATCGGCGCCGGCTTGCCGACATTTATGGGCATAGCCGGAGAGAACCTGAACGGCAT
>DATHCU010000019.1:0-2605 GCA_035319385.1 Thermodesulfovibrionales bacterium | reverse complement strand
CCTCAATGCGGTTGTCGGCGGTCCTGTAAGGGAGAGTGCCGCGGATATACCAGTATTCCTTGATAGCGATCTCCTTCGCTATCGGAACAAGATTTTCGAGCACCGCGAGGACATCCGTCATAAGATCAGGCCCCAGGTTTTCCTGTGACAGGTCAGCTATGGGCCGTCCCACATCAGCCGAAATCAGCTTCACAAGCCTGGACATGGCCGGAGTGAAGCGTTTGATTCTCGACTGGAGGTCGAGAAATATCGTCGGGATGCTCGTGCTCGAAAGAAAATTGCTCAGATCGTTGTTGGTCTCTTCCTGCTCCTCTATCTTGGACTGCAGCTGTGAATTAACGGTCGTCAACTCTTCGTTCAATGACTGCAATTCTTCTCTCGAGGTCTCGAGTTCTTCGTTCGCCGCCTGGAGTTCCTCGTTGGAAGATTGCATCTCTTCATTCAGGCTCTTGAGTTGTTCTATTGAGTGCTGAAGTTCGGCGCGGGATGCTGAGAGCTCGCTTTCTAGCTGCCGGACCGCGGTCTCATCGACAGCCGCCTCAAGAGCTGCGATCTCGGCGTTTTCCGCGAGCACGCCCTTTTCGCGGAACACGATGAGATAAAGGTTGTCTCTCAGTCTGGATACGCGCAGATTTACTTGCCTCTTCTTGCCGTCGTCCGAGAGTATAATCGCTCTTATCGAGACAGGCTTCTCCTGCTGGGAAGTCCTGTAGATAGCCCCTCTTATCCTGACGCCCAGATTCTCCGGAAGCAGCTCAAGAAGGTTATGCGTCGGGGCGCCGCGAGGCAGGCGCAGGTATCTGTTCGTAGGCCCGTTATTGTAAACAATGTCGTAGCGCTGATCGATTGCGACCGCCGGCGGGCCGCTTTCTTCGAGCAATGACTGCTGGACGAATTCAGCCACACTCTGCTGACGCTCAATCATGGGGCGTGAGAGCGCAGCAGGAGCCCTCTCAGCAGCAAACGGCACTGTAAGAGAAAGTCGCGAGGGCGCCTCTGTCTCCATCCTTTGGTAGATGCGGCATTTCTTGTGTGTAAGAGGCTTGAAAAGAAGACTCTTCCTGCCGGGGGTTTCGGCGTTTCCCAGGAAGAGATACCCTCCGGGTTTGACGGCGTAGTGGAAAAGCTCTATGCATTTCTCCTGGGTGTCCGGCTCGAGGTAAATGAGAAAATTCCGGCAGATTATCAGATCCAGTTTCGAAAACGGCGGGTCTGTGAGAAGGTCTTGCCTTGCAAAGACCACGGATTCCCTTATTTCTTTGTTCACTACTGCGGACAGGCTGTCTTCCGTGTATGTGAAAAACTTCTTTATATACTCCGGCGGGACGTCGGCTGATATGCTCCCCGGATATTTCCCCTCCCTTGCCTTCTCCAGTGCCGCGTCGTTCAGATCGGTGGCAAATACCTGCACGGCCCGTTTCCTGCCCGCAAGATCGAGCTCATAGCGGAGCATCATGGCAATCGAGAACGCCTCCTCACCGGTCGCTGACGCAGGGGTCCAGACACGGACGGGCACGTCACTCTCTTCGGCCGCGATCTTGGAAACAACTTCCGACCTCAGCGCTTTCCAGGCCAGACGGTCACGGAAAAAGGATGTCACGCCGATCATCAGGTCTGTCGCAAGACCCGTCGGCTCGGAGTCCTTCTGAGACAACATCTCGATATATTCCTGGACGGACGTCAGCCCGTGCAGATACATCCTCCTTCTGACGCGCCTCCCGACCACGCTTTTCTTATAGTGTACAAAGCTATACCCGGTCTTCTCACGCACTTGACGGAAGATGGCCTCAAACTGGGCAGGCGTGATATCCTTCTCAGAGACCGCCAAGGCGGTCTCCTGCAGCCTCAGTATCTCCAATGCAATCTCGGTCGGGGGCAAGACTTCGTCTGCAAGGCCCGTCTTGATCGCTGCAGCAGGCATAGAAGGGAACTCGGCCGTCTCGGGCTCCTGCACAAAAACAGTCCCGCCGGCTTCTTTAATGGAGCATATGCCTCTCGCCCCGTCCACGCCGGAACCGGAGAAGATCACTGCGACCGAGCGCTCACGCGCCTCCGCGGCGAGGGACGTGAGGAATTCGTCTATCTGAAAATGCAAATGTTCTTTGGCCGGAGTCGCAACGCAAAATACGCCTTCTCGGATAGAGACATCCTTCCCCGGAGGGCAGATGAAGATTTTGCTGGGCAGGAGTTTCAACCCATCGGTTATTTCCACAACATCGAGATCGGGCCTTCGTTTGGCGACAAGGTCGGCAAGCAGGTTCTTATGCTTTGTCGAAAGGTGCTGTACGAAGACCACGGCAAAGCCGAATCCCCTCGGAAGCTCACCGACAAAGCATTCTAGGGCGTTAAGGCCGCCAGCAGACGCGCCGATTGCAACAATGGGGAAAGTTTCAGAACGACCGCTATTCTCGGACATCAGATAAGTCCTCCCGCCCAGGTCTTAGTCTCTGTCTAACTCTAATACATTTTGCTCACAAGTTCAAAAATAACTCATAAATTCTACCAAATCTATCCGCGCATTGTCATCTTCAATCGGGCCGCTGTATCTGTGTCTCAGGTAGCTGGCCACGTTCCACGCATATCGCACCTGAGGTCAGAGTCAAGC
>DATHCU010000018.1:0-3181 GCA_035319385.1 Thermodesulfovibrionales bacterium | reverse complement strand
ATGTTCGCATTGAACATATGGGCCGCTCCGAATGTGTCAGCGTTCAACCCGCAAGCGAAGAGTGTATACGGGCTTACAGGATATAGACACCGCTTGAGGAACCTGCAGCTAGGGACTTGATCTAAGCTTCCCTTCTATATGGATGACCCGCCGTGAGGATGGAGGCCTGTCCATTCCTTGAGACCCGCTCTTAGTGGCAAAATTCCTTCTGCCGAGGCAGTTTGCCCCCTGCTTGCTTCCGCATCAGACCCTAAATGCATCAATAATAGACGCTTCCTACGGTGGTATAGCAATTGCATATGACAAGAGGACAAAGAGTACAAGTGCGGCTCCGCGGTCTGACAAGCCATCTATAGGCATGTGTTTCAGGTCACGAACTCTTGCGAAAAATACGGACTGTATGAAGAGAGTGGCTATTATGAATTTCCAACAAAAAGGAGGTCTTATGAAAGTAGGGAACGGTGACAGAAAGATGTCCGTCAAGGTCATATCAGTTGTTCTTATGCTCGTGGTTTGTTCCATCCTTGGCGGCGCCGGGAAGGCCCTTGCAGCAAAACAGGCCGTAGTCAGCAAAGCCGCATGGACGGCAAAAAAGCATCTACTGACCATAGAAGGCCGGTACTGGGGCAAGAACCAGCCTGTGGTTGTAAGCAACGCGGGATCGGGCACATTGCTTGGATCCGTGGTCAGCAGCAGGACCGGGTTTTGGAGACTCAAAGTCGCCAATCCTGCCGTTGTTCCCTGCTCTGTCCGTGCAGAATCGGGCGTCAAGTTTTCGGAGAGGCCCGTGAAGGGTGCGGCGACACCCTGCGCCTTTCAGGACCCATTCACGAACGTCTTTTCCTTCAATGATCTGGGGATGCATTGCATGGACAAGGATTACTCAGTGTTCACTGTTTTGCCGCCTTTCAACGTGATCCATGCGCAGGTTGTGAGAAAGGGGGTATCCGGCAGTCTTCCTCAGATACTCAATAACACTCAGGCAGGTGTTTTCTATTCGGCTGTTGCAGACAGCACCGGATCCATAAATACAACAAGCGCTTCCAAGACAAATTTCTGGACCTATGTCCAGCCTCTTTTTGGCGTGTCGCTGCCCCCGGACACCGGCCTGGCGGGATTCAAAATGCCCGGGCCGTCGAATATCCCTCAGCCCTTCGAATTCGATGCGACAAACAACTGGTTCGCGGCCTTCGGCATTCCGCTGACTCCGATTGACGATAATCACAATGTGAACTCATATCCTCTTATGAGAATTCAGCCTTCTGACGCAGCCAGCAGTACGATGCTCCCGCCTACCTTTACCGTGGCGCCGGTCTCTGATGAAATGCACTGCAGCGCTTGTCATTCTACAGGAGGTGTGGCTGCCAACAGCTCAACTATGGCAAAGTATGGAATCTCCGCCTGGAGTGCATCGTCAAACCCTGAAATTCAGTATAGGGAAAACATACTTATTCTACATAGCAAGGTCATAGGCGTTGATTTGATGGCGAGGAAGCCGGTCCTCTGCTCCTCATGCCACTACATGCTTCCCCTGGATCTTGCAGGAGTCGGCCCTCAGGGAGACCAGGTAGGCAAGCCGCGTCTCTCCGCCGCGATCCACCGTCGTCATGGCAAGACACTTACGAACGAAGTTCCGACCCCCACCAATCCTGCTATTATCCCGGACACCGGGATATCGACCTGTTATTATTGCCACCCCGGCACTCAGACGAAATGCCTCAGAGGAGCTATGGGAGATGCGGGCATAATCTGCCAGCAGTGTCATGGCGGATTACTTGCCATAAGTGGACAATACAAACCCCGCACGCCATGGGTTGATCTGCCCAAGTGTCAATCCTGCCATACGGGTGACGCTGTCAGTCATCTCGGCAGTTCTATAAGAGGGACGATAGCTTACGATCCGGCTGATCTCTCGGCTACTCCAATAATAGCAACGAATCAGAGATTTGCCGAGAATTCGGGCAAGCTCTACAGATTCAGCTTCGGACACAGCGGCATGGCATGTGAGGCCTGCCATGGGAGCACACACGCAGAGTGGCCCGTGGGTTCCACTGTTAACGACAATATCGCGGCCATTCAACTTCAGGGGCACACTGGTCCGATAATTGAATGTACAACATGCCACGCTGACGGCCCTCCGCTTTCACTTAACGGTCCTCACGGGATGCACAATGTCAGTGACTCCAGATGGAACAGCAATCACGAGGATTTCTTTGAACGCAACAGACAGGCGTGCCAGGCATGTCACGGTCTGAACCTGGAAGGCACTGTGCTCTCCCGTGCGGCTGCCGACAGGACGCTTACGGCTGAAGGCAGGACCAGGTCGGTAACGAAGGGCACACCGATATCCTGCACTCTTTGCCACGGTAATCCGCTGTCTGGCGGCAATTAATTCAATATTAACTAGGCACCCGTAGGGCGATAGCCTGTGCTTAGCAGAGGGAAGACGGTTCAAGAAAGACCGTCTTCCCTCTCTCGTTCCCGCATCCCTTGTTCAGATAGAGACTGATATCGCCCGGGCAAGAAACCGCCCAGTTCGACGCTAGCAGCCAACTTTTCGGTGAAGCGCTTGCATTCCTCCGCGGCAAATGCTGCAAAGGCAGGCATATCCCGTTATGCGGAACCCCTAATCCGTATTATTTATGATTCGAATAAGAAATGAGCGGATGTCAGCGAGCTGTTTACAGCCTGACGGGGATACCCTTCTTCTCCAGGTATTCTTTTGCATCCCTGACGGTGTATTCGCGGTAGTGGAAGATTGATGCTGCCAGGGCGGCGTCGGCCCTGCCGAAGGCGAAGGCTTCATAGATATGATCGAGGTTGCCCGCTCCTCCGGATGCAATAATCGGGATAGTTGTAGCTTCCGATATGGCATGGGTGAGTTCTATGTCATAGCCGTCTTTTGTTCCATCCTTGTCCATGCTGGTGAGCATGATCTCGCCTGAGCCGAGTTCTTCCATCTTCCTTGCCCACTTCACGGCGTCGATCAACTTCATCTGTCTGCCGCCGTGAGTGGAAATCGCCCACACTCCTCTTTGACTCCAGTCATCAATAGGGAATTTTACAGCCGAAAGATCAAGGCAGACATCTTTGAGGGACGAATCATCGAACCACGGTTCGCCCGTTGCGGCGGACATGTCCGGATGCACTCTCTTGGCGTCGATGGCGACCACGATGCACT
>DATHCU010000017.1:0-3808 GCA_035319385.1 Thermodesulfovibrionales bacterium | reverse complement strand
CGAGTTTGAAGAGCAGCACATTAGGTATCTGCATAAATTTGTAATCGGGAATGTTTAGGAATGGTTTCCACTGGACCCTGATCTTCTTTATTCTCACGTCGTTTTCGTAACACCTTTCGAGGATATACATCTTGAAGATATCAATGACCTGGGCAGCCTCCGCCTGTATTTCCTCCAGCCTCGCGGAAAATGAGTTGAATTTCTCAGGGTAAAGATGCGAAGCACAAAGGTGTTCTATCTCATTTGCAATGTCGAGTAGGCACAGCCTCACACAGAGTTTGTGATATATATCCATGGATTCGCCCGCGATTCTTACCCTTTTGTTCGCCGGAAGATGAGACAACGTCCTGAGATTGTGAAGTCTGTCGAATATCTTTATGTAGGCAACCCGGGGATTGTTAATAGTGTGAGAGAAGAACTTGTCGTATGATTCATCCTTGTGCTCCTTGACCTTTGTAAGTCCCTCGACGGTCTCGGCCACTTCTTCGCCGAATATCCCGGCGATCTCCTCCCTGCTGACTTTGGCGTCTTCAATGACGTCATGGAGCAGACAGCTGTCGATAGAGACCTGATCGACCATGCCGGTCTCCGCTGCTATGAGGGCCACATTCAGAGGATGGAATATGTACGGCTCTCCGCTCTTGCGCCACTGGCCTTTGTGGGCCGATGAAGCGTATTCCACAGTCTTATTGACGCTCTCGTATATTTCAAGATACGTCCTGCTTCCCCTCACAACAGAAGCCGCCTCATGTTCGGCAATATTCCGGGATATCTTTTCGATCAGCTTCTTCTGCAAGGCCATTTCGTCGTCCATGCTATGTTGTGTCCTCATGAAGTAATACGGCGTTCTATTCTACGTTGTCCCTTTAATATAAACTTTTTCCTCCAAATAAGAAACTTGCAATAATCAGCCGGGTCCGGAACACGGCTGAACACCCTGCTGGAATCCCTCTAAACAGCGTGCGAAGTCGTTTCATAATGTTACGTGCACGTCTGAGACGATATATAATATGAAACATGGTCAGGGATATTGTCGTCATAGGGGCAGGGGCTGCTGGTCTGATGTGCGCTATTCAATCCGGAAAAAGGGGCAGGACCGTGATCGTGCTTGAGCACATGGGCAGAATAGGAATGAAGATCAGGGTTTCCGGCGGCGGCCGCTGCAATTTCACAAACACAAATTTGAGTTCCGACAATTACCTGTCTTCCAACCCGCATTTTTGCAAGTCTGCCCTGGCGCGGTTTACTCCGGGGGATTTTATAAGTATGCTGGAACGGCGCCGGATAGCATACTATGAAAAGGAGTCGGGACAGCTCTTTTGCCGCGGCACATCGGCTGATATCATAGGAATGTTTCAGGAAGAATGCCGCAGCACCGGTGTCGAAATAATTCTTAACTGCAGAGTCGGGAACATATCAAAGACAGAGGGCTTTCGCATCTCGACGGATCTGGACGAGATCGAAGCATCCTCTCTGGTCATTGCAACCGGCGGCCTGTCATATCCTGAACTCGGGGCTACCGGCATGGGATTCCGGATAGCAAAGAAATTCGGGCTGAAGACAACACGCATGAAACCGGCCCTTGTGCCTCTGCTATTTGGACGTGGCGATCTGGACAGATACTCTGTCTTAAGCGGCGTGGGGCTTGACGCACTTGTCCGTTGCGCCGGCAGAAAGTTTTCCGGAAGAATCCTTTTTACCCACCGGGGCCTGAGCGGCCCGGCTATTCTCCAGGCATCTTCCTATTGGAACAAGGGGGATGAAATCATTATCGATCTCATGCCCGAAACAGACTCGTATGGGCTATTCATGTCCAACCGGCGGAGCAGGATCGAGATGGCCAACCTGCTGTCGCAGTGCCTTCCCCGAAGGTTCAGCCACAGGTGGTGTGAAGTGCACGCCCCCTCGCAGCCACTGTGCCGGTATTCTGAAAGACAGCTGAGGGATATCTCCCATCAGATACACCACTGGGCGATAACGCCGTCCGGCACCGAGGGGTACACAAGGGCTGAGATCACCGCGGGTGGTGTAGACACAGAGGAATTGTCATCGAAGACGATGGAGGCCAAGAAGGTACCCGGGCTATTTTTTGCCGGCGAGGTCATTGACGTTGCGGGGCAACTGGGCGGGTATAATCTCCAGTGGGCATGGTCCTCAGGGTTTGTCGCGGGGCAGTATGCATAACTTCAGAACGATCATTCTTGCGTCTGCTTCTCCCAGGAGGAAGGAGATACTCGAGAAGACGGGCCTGAAATTCAAAGTGGACAAAAGCCTGCTTGAAGAGAATGTAATCCCCGGGATGAAGCCGCGCGAGTTCGCGAGATTTCTCTCGAGGGAGAAGGCCAGGGAGGTTGCCAAGAGACATAAGAATGCCCTGGTGATTGCCGCTGATACGATCATCTTGTTCAGGGGCAGGATTTTTGGAAAGCCGCTTAACAGGGACCATGCGACGGAAATGCTAAAGGCGCTGAGCGGCAAGGTCCATTCGGTTATAACAGGCTTTACAATAATGGATACTGCTGACGGAAAAGAGGCAACCGGATCTGTCGAGACAAAGGTCTTTTTCAAAAGGCTTAGCGATGAGGATATAAAGGCGTATGTGAATTCGGGCGAACCGATGGACAAGGCGGGCGCCTACGGCATCCAGGGACTGGGAGCTTTGCTGATAAAGAGGATAGATGGTGATTTCTTTAATGTGGCAGGACTTCCATTATCCACCCTGGGAGAGAAGCTCAAGAAATTCGGGATTAGTGTATTGGAATCAAATAAGGTATATTATTAGAAATGAAATTCGAAGAACTGCCCATAAATCAGAAAGTGCTTGAAGGAATCAAAGCCGCAGGTTTTACCGAGTGCACGCCTGTGCAGGCCCTGACACTTCCGGAGGCTTTGAAAGGAAGGGACATCGCGGCCCAGGCCCAGACAGGAACGGGCAAGACGGCCGCCTTTCTAATTGCCGTGTTCTCGCGCATGCTTGAAGTGACTTCTCCAGGACGCGGCCTGTCACCGAGGGCCCTCATCATCGCACCTACCAGGGAGCTTGTCATCCAGATAAACGCGGAGGCCCGGATACTGGGAGGCCCCGCCGGGTTCCGGATATTGCCTGTATTCGGGGGCATAGATTATCTCAAGCAGCGTCAGGAGATATCAAAGGGAGTCGACGTGCTGATAGGCACCCCCGGACGTCTCATAGATTATCTCAAGCAAAAGGTCTACAGTCTGAGAAAGACCCAGTTCCTTGTTATCGACGAGGCAGACCGGATGTTCGACATGGGATTCATCAGTGACCTTCGGTTTCTGCTCAGGCGCATGTCTCCCTACGACAAGCGCCAGTCAATGCTCTTCTCCGCCACCTTGTCCAACCGGGTACTTGAACTGTGCTATGAACACATGAACATGCCGGAACGTTTCTCGGTAACGCCCGAGAATATTACCGTTGAGCAGGTCGAGCAGGAGTTATATCACGTGGGCTCGTCCGAGAAGTTCGGACTTCTGCTGGGTATGCTGCAGCGTGAACCGGGCGGCCGGCTTCTGGTATTTTGTAACACAAAGGCGGCAGCCGAGAAGGTAGAGTCGCAGCTTAAGGCTAACGGCTATAAGGCAGCCTCGATAACAGGAGATATCCCTCAGGAGAAGAGAATGAAAGTCCTGTCTCGCTTCAAGGATGGCACTCTGTCGATCCTCGTTGCTACAGATGTCGCGAGCAGGGGGTTGCATATTGAAGGTGTAACACACGTGATCAATTATGACCTGCCCCAGGACCCGGAGGATTACGTGCATCGGATCGGGAGGACGGCCCGCGCAGGAG
>DATHCU010000016.1:0-2736 GCA_035319385.1 Thermodesulfovibrionales bacterium | reverse complement strand
GGCCTCTAGATTGTCGATGAATTCAGAAAAATTCAGGTCGAAGCGATAAAAGTCCGAAGAGATAAGCTCATATTTGTCCTGCGACCCCTGCGGCATCAGATGGGCGGCGTGAATCCTGTCCGGCAGGCCATCCCTTACTGTTATCGCCGCGATCATGTCGAAACGCAGCAGCAACAGGTCTGTCAGATCCTCCTTGTTAAGAGGTTCATTTCTGAGGTGCGTATGTATGAACCTCAAGCCCCGGAGGGCCCTTCTGCCAAGGGGAAAGCTGTCGAGTTCGGGAATGAACACCCCGTTGGCTTCACCCATGATTACGTGGGTTATCGCGCCACTCCTATGCACTAGAATTCCCAGCTGCCTGCCCAGATCGGACGAGAGTCCCGCAAGATATCGGGCGAGTTCCGGGGTAACGACTTTGTCGGCGGGGACTTTGCGCCGGTAGATCTTCTCGACCAACTGCAGCAGACCTTTCTTCAGGCCCGTTGTATGTCCGTATATAGTCGCTATGGAGCTGCCCTCACGATAATTCATTCTAGCAGAAGGCGTTGTCCTTGACAATACACAGGCTGTTGATAGAATGGAAAAAAGATCTTCGATGAAACAGGAGGAAATATGGGATATACGCAAGTTGCGCTTGAGCAAAAGATACTGGAAATGTACCCTGAAATCCGGAAACACGGGATTGCCGTGGGCATGAATTTCGACGAATCCAAAAATGCCTGGATACTGAAATTCAAGAAGGACGGCAAAGAATTGACGACGCACCTTGAAAAGAAGGATGCTGACGATTGTATGAACGATATCAAGTGCATCTATCTGGGTGTGCAGGTGGAACAGTTCATAAAGAACTTTGAGATGAAATCGTAAAATAAAGTCATTCCCGCGGAGGCGGGAATCTAAGTTTATAGAGACATTCAATGGCCCCCGCCTTCGTGGGGGGTACGACTTTCACTTTTTTGCCGTATTTGAGATAGGTTCATATCAAATTTGAATAAGAACAGATGAAAGAATATCCTCAACAAACTCAAACTAAAACTGATAGAATAGGGTAATGAAACAGCCAGTCAAGAGCGTCGAAGATGTTAAGGCAATTCTAAAAGAGCATAAAGCCGATGTGGTGCAGAAGTATCAAGTACGCGAGATCGGCATTTTCGGCTCTTTTGTCCGCGGCGAACAGAAGCGGCGGAGCGATGTGGATATCCTTGTTGGATTCGCCCCAGGAAATATGCCGGGCCTTCTTAAGTTAATTGAGATGGAAAGGTATCTGCAAAGGCTTCTTAAGAAAAAAGTTGACTTGGTCGAGAAGAGTGGTATTCGTCCCGAACTTAAGAAAGGCATTCTCAAAGAGGTTGTCTATATATGACGCGGGAATGGAAGCTCTTCGTTCAGGATATCTATGATGCCATGCAGGATATAAAAGAGTTCGTTGGCACAATGAAGCGCAAGGACTTCCTTGCCGACGATAAGACGAGGAGCGCTGTTGCGTTCAAGATAGAGAATATCGGAGAAGCGTCCAAGAATATCCCCAAAGAGATCAAAGTTAAATACAAGGGCCTTCCCTGGAAGGATATGGCGGGGATGAGAGATAAGATCACCCATTTCTATTTTGGGATCAACTATAAAATCGTCTGGCTGGTTGTGAAGAAGGAACTGCCTGCAGTAGAACCTGCGATAGCTGAAATGTTGGCCGATCTGAAGTCGACTAGGAAAAAGAAGTAAGCTCCAAGTCGCAAAGCCTGTTATACCCTCTCCGGCCCCATCCTCGATCAAAAAATAGGGACAGCGAAATGAGTGAGCAATGCCGAGGATAGCACGTCATGAAGGTAAGCAACCCGATACTGTCGAGTGACTGCTATCTTCAAGATGAAATAAAGGATTGGGCAGGGTATCTTGCGGAGGCGGATGATAAGGAGCTGACGAGGGCGGTTATCGAAAACACTCGAACCGGACGACCGAGTGGAGATGAACATTTTATCAGGAAGATAGAGAGTGCCGTGGGCGGAAGACTGGTGGCAATGCCTCGCGGCAGACCAAGGTAGGGAGAAGGCGCTGTCCCTATTTGTTCATAGAATAATGAAGCCGCAGTTGCTGTATCATCGCGTACCGGGCAGCGACTCATTGGCAAAGTACGCGGTCGCTTTTTTTAAAATATCGCGCTCCATCTTTACCCGTGCCAACTCCCGTTTCGTCTCATACAGCTCCCGTTCAAGAGCGCTCATCTCTTTTTGTCCTTTGCCAATCTCTTGCAGCTTCCCCTCACTGTACGCCTTGATCCAATTCCTGATTGTCTGCTCGGGCAGCTGCAGACGACGGCTCACTTCCGATACCGATAGCTTATCACCTATTACCATTCGCACTGTTTCTTCCCGAAATTCCCGAGTGAACTTTCCTTTCGGTATCCTCTCAATCGCCATTTCAAACACCTCCGTCTTCAGTTAGTTTACCTCAAACTTTGGTGTCCGGTTTTTCCATCTTAGCTCACACAATATTGAACGGAATCATAAAAGGGGTCAGGTCTTTAGAATTAGCATTGAAATATTAGGTGAACAGAAAATAGGGACAGCGGCCATTAAATAAGTGAGAAATGCCACGAATAGCGAGAGCAGTGGCGGTAGGGGTGCCGCATCACATAACGCAGCGTGGAAATTATCGTCAAGTAGTCTTTGAGCAGGGATATACTATTCCCATATTTGCCTATTTCGCCGCAGCCTTCAGCGCAGGCTGATAGAATTTGCT
>DATHCU010000015.1:0-3041 GCA_035319385.1 Thermodesulfovibrionales bacterium | reverse complement strand
TATCCTGTGTTGAAGATCGCTGTTATTGACGGTCAGGGCGGTGGCATCGGCAGCCTGGTAGTCAAGAGGTTGCGGGATGAATTCGGCGACTCACTGGAAATTCTCGCCCTCGGGACTAATGCCGCCGCGACAACAGCCATGATGAAATCAAGGGCCAACAAGGGCGCTACGGGCGAGAATGCAATTGTCCTTAATGCCGGCAAGGTTGATATTGTGATCGGACCCCTTAGTATTGTGGTTGCAAATGCGATGCTCGGCGAACTTACCCCTAAAATGGCAGAGGCCATCGCATCATCCGACGTAAGGAAGATCCTGCTCCCTCTTAACCAGGAGGGCATCGATATCGTAAGTGTGGAGAAGGAGCCCCTGCCTCATATGATAGAGAAGATCGTAGAGATTATCAGGAAGGAGACTAAACATGTGTGAAGCGAATGCATATGTCTATAAGGACGGTAAGGAAGAGATATACCTTGAGAGTGTGGACATAATGAGGCCCGAGGAGGGCAAGATTTATCTCAGAAGCCTGTTCGGGGAACAGAGGATATTTGACGGACGGATCAAGGAGATATCTTTGCTGAAGCATAAAATCGTTTTGGAGAAGAAATAGAAGCGGGTCCGGTCTGCACCTCCGGGCGGGCAAACCGGCAAGAATGCCTCCCCTTTGCATAGTCTCCCGCCCTTAGCTCTGTTTAGTAGAACTCTATTCTTGGTTAAGATCTGAGCGGAATATGTTTACAACATCATCAGGAGAGATGGCGGACTGCATCCGCTGCGGTACGTGCTGCAGGAAAGGAGGTCCTGTCCTTCATCATCAGGACAAAGACATCCTGCGGGTCGGGCGTATCGGATATGACCGTCTGGTGACACTCAGGCGGGGTGAGAGGGCGTATAATCCTGTCAAGGATGTGCTGGAACCTATTCCTGAGGAATTGATCAAGTTAGCGGGCAACGGCAAGGACTGGGGCTGTTTCTTTTATAATGAAGCGGCAGCGTCGTGCGCAATTTATGGTTATCGTCCTGTCGAGTGCCGCCTTCTGAAATGCTGGGACACATCTGCAGTACGTTCCCTCCTGGGTAGAAATACACTTCGTCGAGCAGACATCATAAATTCCGGAGATCCGGTCCTGGAACTGATAGCGGAACACGAGAGGGAATGTCCTTGTTGTGAACTTGAGAGATTCATACGCGACTTTGGGCATCCGAAGAAGAAGACGGCCGCGCTTTCCGGGTTGAAGGAGCTTGTCCACAATGATATGTCCTTACGTGCTTTCGCGTTCAGGGAGCTCGAACTGAGGAGGGAATTCGAGCTGTTTATTTTTGGACGACCGGTGTCCCAGATATTGAAGGAACGCGGCCTCAAGGTTACCATGAACAAAGGAGACTATTAATAGAGCGGTTTTATGCGAGTTCGACTTTGTTGCCGCCCTTTGCCCTCGCTTCGTACAGCGCAATGTCCGCTTCCCGAATCAGTTTTTCGGTGCTGTCGATGGAAGCATCAGGGATGCCCGCAATCCCGATGCTCAGGGTTACCCTCTCTGTAATTCCGGGGAAATCATGAGAGGATACGACTTCCAGTATCCTGGCGCCGACCGATTCTGCGTCGCTCTCTGATGCCTCGGGAAGATATATGGCGAATTCCTGGCTTCCCCACCGTGCTATCATATCAATTCCCCTGACGCAGCTCTTCAGCAGCCTGGCTGACTGCCTGAGTAGCGAGTCCGCGGCGTCCCGGCCGAATGCCTCCGCCACCTTCCTGAAATTGTCTATATCCATCAACATACACGACAGCTTGGAGTTCAGGCGATCTGCCCTCCTGTACTCTTTTTCAAGAGATGCCTCAAAATGCCTCCTGTTGAAGAGTTCGGTCAGATCGTCGGTAATTGTCAGGGTTTCCACTTTAAGGAGGATCTCTTCCATCTGGCGGTTCTTCATGCGCAGCTCATCCTGCAAGGCCTTTGTCCGCAGACAGGCGTAGATCCTTGCGTTTAGTTCCACCTCATTGTAGGGCTTGGGAAGGTAATCGTCAGCTCCGGCCTCGAGACCGAGGACTTTCTCCACGGTTGTCCCCTTGACTGTCAGCACGATTATCGGTATGCCTTTAGTATCGTCATTTAGTTTCAGCCATCGAGCAACTTCATTCCCATCAACATCAGGCAGTATGAGGTCAAGGAGGATAAGATCAATATCCTGGGTCTTTGCGATCCTGATTGCCGACTTGCCGTCCCTCACATAGAAGACTTTGAAGCCTCTTCCTTCCAGGATATCTTTCGCGACAGCAGCCTGGACTTTATCATCCTCAACAAGAAGTATGGTAGCTTTGACTCTCTCGGACATAAAAATTCAATACCCCTGTTCTATCTGGAATGAACTATTTTACAAGGAAGTCAAGATTAACGAGTCCGCATGCTTAAAAAGCATATTGCATAAAAAATTTAAAATCACATAGTATTAGATTCATGCTGCTGCAGCCGGTCCGTGCGGTCAGGCTGTAGGATTCGTTCCCGGGAAGAACCGGGTTGATATCTTGGATATTGCGGAAACGGGACTGTAATTTATAATGAGTGTATAGGAGGGTCTAATGGGAAAGGTTAAGAGCGCGCTTGAGATTGCACTTGAGAAGGCTGACAAGGTGGGCGTCCTCTCCGCTGAGGAAAAAGAGAGGATGCAGGACGAGGGAAGGATTGCCGAAATAATGAAGGATTTTTTTCAGGGAAGGATAGATTCGAATGCCATCTGGCAGAAGCTGAAAGGCGGCAAACCCTCTGTTCTGAGAATGGCCCAGATGACATTGATAGACTCCCTGAGCATGAACAGCCTTCCCGAACAGATGGAGGCCAGGCAAAAGGGCATCCTTGCTATTGAAAGTCTGAAAGAGGAACAGAATACGGTTGTCATCGAATCGAATCTGAAGGCCCTTGCCGTCATCGCGAGGGAGTATGAAGAAGTGAAGGCGAAGGTTGCAGCTGATCTGAGGAAGCATGTTGAAAGCAACCCTCAGCTCAGGATGAAGCCGGTGAGAACGCCTGACGGCAAGACGATGA
>DATHCU010000014.1:0-3409 GCA_035319385.1 Thermodesulfovibrionales bacterium | reverse complement strand
CCACAATATGTTTCAGGCGAAGCGGCTGTCCGACCATGTCCTGTTCATGCATGGAGGGAAGATTGTTGATCACGGTGCCACTAAGGAATTCTTCGCGCAGTCGAAGGATGAAAGGTCTCAAAAGTTCATAACAGGCCGGATGGTATATTGACCGAAGATATTGCATTCTGCATTTGCAAGATATTGCAAAGATGCAATAGGCGATCATCTTTCGGTTGATATGCATATATTCTAATATTGTGATTAATCTGTATATTTTCGAATGTTCTTTTCTGGCATATTGTTTGCAATATACTTTGTCATGGATATAGTTGCGCGGGTATTCTAAAACAAGATCCCGCATTATTACTTGGTGGCAGGCGATGTCTGCAAGACATTAGCCTTCTTTTGAGGGAAGTGAGCTGATGGTGAATTCCATTGACAATGCAGGGTTCTACCGATTAACATGAAATTGAAAACCATTATCATTAAGGAGGCCGGCGACATGCCGCGCAAGGACGGAACAGAGAGTCCCTGGATACCTGGTAAGCTGAGCGGACAGGGTCACAGGATGACCGTTCCGAGGAAGGCAATTCTCAATGTCCTTAGTGAGACTACCTCTCATCCGAGCGCCGAAGAGATATATCTGGCGGTCCACAAGGTGTATCCCGCGATCGGACTGACAACCGTCTACCGCACGCTGGAACTGCTTGTTCAGAACGGGCTGGTCTTCAAGTTCGACTTCGGAGACGGAAGAGCGAGATATGAATTGACCGAAAGTCCTACCAGTATCGGACATCACCACCATCTGGTATGCACGAGATGTCGCAGGATAGTCGATTATTCTGATTTCATAGACGAGGAAAAGGAGCTTCTCAAGAAGACCGAGAAAGGGTTGTCAAAGAAATATAATTTCGAGATAGCAAACCACTTCATCCTTTTTCAGGGATTATGCGAGGAATGCCGGAAGGCTAAGCAGTAAATTTTTTTTTGAGATTACTGAAAATGATTATCATTACTGAGATTTCTGCTCCTGGTTGGCGACAGCGTCTGCGACAGGTATCTCACTGCGAAACGTAAATGTGTCTTTATTGAAGGGAGACAAGAAATGATCACAATAAAGATCAGCAAGAACTGTGAATTTTGCGTCAGCCCGTTTTTTTCGGTTCTCGAGCTGGCGGCCATCTTTCTTCTGCTGCAGAACGCCAGGTTTGTCGACAGACCCGAGCTGAACGGCGCTCAGTGTCTGGCAGCTTCCTTCCTGGTTCTTGGGGGCACCCTCGGTTCTCTGTTCATGCATGAGTATGCCCATTTTTCAGCGGCAAGATGGCTGAAACTGCCGGTGCGCGGGATCACGATATCCATGTTCGGAGCGTACACCTATTTTGAGAGTGAACCCGCAACCCCGAGAGAGGCCTTTGTGGTTTCTATCGCAGGACCTACTGCAAACATTCTTGCAGGTGCCTTCTTTTATATTGCTCATTTCTTTCTTATGCGGCACAGCGTCATTGCGGGTAGTGCATTACTGTGTGTGGCCCTATTTAACGGAGTCTTCAGCGCTTACAATCTCCTGCCTGTCATGCCATTGGACGGTGCTTTAATCCTGCGGTCGGTATTCTGGGGGGCAAGCAGCAACCAGGGCTGGTCTACAAGAGTCTCCTTTGCTATCGGGACCGGCATAGTCTTGATCAGCATTGGAGCCGGTGTCGTCAATATGTTCATATTCAAACCCCTCCTGAGCGCCACCCTCATTGTCCTTGGCATTTCTCTGTGGCAGACCGAGCGGCAGGCTTATCAGCAAATGATGTCCGCCAGGTTCTTCAGCATGGTGAAGCCGGGAAGCCATTAAAGAGAAGGCCGTTTATATGCTCCGCCTCGATTTTGACAGGCGTCCTGCGTGCTATATACTGTCAATATGGAGTTACTTGCAGGATGAGCGGCGCGAGGGCGGCAGCGGCCGCTGAGGCGGCTAAGGAATGGCATCCAAGCTCAAACCCCTGGCTGATAACGGTTTCGGTGATGCTCGCCACTTTCATGGAAGTCCTGGACACCACGATCGTCACTGTTGCCGTGCCTCATATAGCCGGCAGCCTCTCATCCAGCAACGACGAAGCCACATGGGTGCTTACCAGTTATCTGGTGTCTAACGCAATCGTGCTGCCCGCGAGCGGCTGGCTGGCCGTGTATTTCGGACGGAAGAGGTTTCTTATCGGCTGCATCTTGGCTTTCGTTATCTCATCCATCGTAAGCGGACTGGCTCTCAATCTCAACATGCTCGTGATGGCCCGAGTCGTTCAGGGGTTGGGTGGCGGCGCACTCCAGCCGGTTTCCCAGGCCATTCTTCTTGAGAGCTTCCCTCCTGAAAAGCGTGGTATGGCTATGGCTGCGTTCGCCTTCGGAGTTGTTGTCGCTCCTATTGCCGGACCTACCCTGGGCGGATGGTTTACGGATAATTATTCCTGGAGATGGGCCTTCTACATAAACTTTCCGGTTGGGGTCCTTGCCATAGTGATGATCCACGCATTCGTGGAAGATCCGCCGTACATTCGGAGTTCGAAACCTGGAAGGATCGACATTGTCGGGTTTGTTTTAATGGCCGTCTCTCTCGCGACACTCCAGGTAATCCTGGATAAGGGGCAGCGCGACGACTGGTTCGAGGCTGCATGGATCAGGTGGTTTGCCGCTGCGAGCGCTATATCGATGATACTGTTTATATTCTGGGAGCTGCATGTCAGAGAACCGATCGTAAACCTGAAAGTATTTCTGAACAGGAATTTTGCCGTCGGAACGTTCTTGATCGGCGCCGTCGGATTGGCACTCTACAGCGCTATTACGTTGATACCCCTCTTCCTCCAGACGCTCATGGGATACACCGCCCTCGAAAGCGGATTGGCGGTGAGCACCCGGGGAATCGGGGCGATGCTTGCGATGCCGCTCGTGGGCTTCATGACAGGCAAGGTAGACTTCAGGAAGCTTATCGGAACCGGGTTCTTCATACTTGCTGTTTCCCTATGGTTCATCAGCGGACTGAGTCTTGAGATATCGATATGGCATATCGCTGTCCCATCGGTTCTGACAGGGGTCGGGCTTTCGATGATGTTCGTCCCCCTGGCCACCGTCGCAATGGGCACTCTCTTGCAGAAGGATATCGGAAATGCCAGCGGCGTGTTCAATCTTATGCGGAATGTCGGCGGGAGCGTGGGCATCTCCTTCCTGATCACCTACCTGACGCGTCATGCCCAGGTGAACCAGGCCATGCTGGTTTCACACCTTACTCCGTGGGATCCGGCATACCAGAATTACTTTCAGAGGGTGCAGAATTACTTTCAGGCACATCTAGGACCTTCTGAGGCATACCGCCAGGCGCAGATCTTCATACACAATACCCTGTTGCAACAGTCGCAATTAATGGCTTTCGTGGAGAGTTTCA
>DATHCU010000013.1:0-2307 GCA_035319385.1 Thermodesulfovibrionales bacterium | reverse complement strand
GCCGCTTGGTGCAGTCAGCGATAACGTTTTCTCTAAGCGGATTCTGCCTGCTTTTCGTACAGGAGGATAGGTTTCTCCCTGTTTATGACCGTCTCTTCGGTCACGAGACACTCTTTGATACCCTTTTGAGAAGGGATTTCGTACATCACGTCAAGCATTATCTCTTCCAGGATTGATCTCAGTCCCCGCGCCCCGGTCTTCCTCTTGATAGCCTTTCGGGCAATCGCCGACAATGCGCCCTCGGTGAATTTCAGTCTTACATCGTCAAATGAGAGAAGCTTCTGATATTGTTTCGTCAGAGCGTTTCTGGGTTCGGTCAATATCTTGATCAGGGCTTTTTCATCTAGTTCGTCAAGGGCAGCCACAACGGGCATCCTCCCGACAAATTCGGGTATGAGTCCGTATTTGATGAGGTCTTCCGGTTCGACCAGACTCAGGACTTCGCCAATCTTCTTCTCTTTGCTAGTGCTCGTTTCGGACATGAACCCTACCGTCTTGTGGCCGATTCTCTTTTCTATTATCTTGTCGAGGCCGATGAATGCGCCCCCGCAGATGAACAGGACGTTTGTGGTATTCACCTGTATGTATTCCTGCTGCGGATGTTTTCTGCCGCCCTGAGGCGGGATATTCGAGATTGTCCCTTCGATCAGCTTCAGAAGCGCCTGTTGAACTCCCTCACCTGATACATCCCTCGTTATTGAGGGATTTTCGGATTTCCGGCTTATCTTGTCTATTTCATCGATGTAGACAATTCCGCGCTGAGCCCTTTCGACATCGTAGTCCGAGGCCTGAAGAAGCTTTAGGATTATGTTTTCAACATCCTCCCCCACGTATCCCGCCTCGGTGAGAGTTGTCGCATCAGCTATGGCAAAGGGCACGTCCAGTATCTTGGCGAGTGTCTGTGCAAAGAGCGTCTTTCCCGTGCCGGTAGGCCCGGTCAACAATATATTGCTTTTCTGCAGTTCCACATCGGACCCCGCAGGACTGTTGATGCGCTTGTAGTGATTGTGCACGGCAACAGAGAGGATCTTCTTGGCCCCCTCCTGCCCAATCACATAATCATTCAGAAACTGGTGAATCTCCATCGGGGTCGGGAGATTTGAACGCCCGGTTCTCTTTATCTCCTCATGGAGAGAATCCGCGATTATTTCATTGCACAGCTCTACGCATTCGTTGCATATGTAGACGGTCGGACCCGCGATGAGTTTCTTCACTTCGGCATGTCCCTTGCCGCAGAACGAACACTTCAGGTTGCTCTCATCCTTCTTAGGCATTTGCCCCCCTGTCCTTTATGCTGTTGATAACCTCGTCAACGATACCGTAATCTTTTGCCTCTGATCCCGACATGAAGTAATCCCTGTCAGTATCGGTCTGTATCTTGTCAAGGGGCTGGCCCGTATGATGTGACAATATGCCGCTCAATGTATCCTTCATCTTCAATATCTCCCTCGCATGGATCTCGATGTCCGTGGCCTGGCCCTGGAATCCGCCCATCGGCTGATGGATCATTATCCTTGAGTGGGGCAGTGCAAATCTCTTTCCTTTCGTGCCAGCAGCGAGCAGAAGAGCACCCATGCTGGCTGCCTGACCTATGCAATATGTGCCTATATCGGGTTTAACATACTGCATTGTGTCGTATATCGCAAGGCCGGATGACACGATTCCGCCCGGTGAATTGACGTAAAGATGGATATCCTTTTCCGGATCTTCAGTCTGAAGAAACAGCAACTGGGCAATGACTATGTTGGCCACATTGTCATCTATTGCGCTTCCGATGAAGATAATCCTGTCTTTAAGGAGCCTGGAATAAATATCGTAGGCCCTCTCCGTGCGTCCTGTCTGCTCTATAACTATAGGAATAATGCTCATTTGTCGTCCTCTTTCTCGATTACCGCCCTGGACAAAAGAAGGTCCAGGACTTTGTCCTGCAGAATAGATTGTTTCAGGCTGTCAAGAGATCCCTCCTTATAAGAGTAGTAACTCCTGACCGCTTCGGGCGTTGCCGAGAGGCGTTGCGCCAGTAGAGTTACGCGCTGATCCAGTTCTTCATCGGTAACGATGATTCCTTCTTTCTTACCTATCGAGTCGATTATCACCGATGCCTGAACATTGAACAATGCTTTTTGTCTCAACTTCTTCTGTTCATCCTCAATCTCTTTCTGAATCTTTATCCGGTCGAGGTCCTTATCCCCTTCCTGTGCCGACTCGGCTGCTGCTTCTATGACGTCTGATGTGGTATCAGTCGGAACGCTTTCTTCACGGGACCCGGAAGTTGCATTTTCCATGGCAAGAGACTGAATCTCGTTT
>DATHCU010000012.1:0-3068 GCA_035319385.1 Thermodesulfovibrionales bacterium | reverse complement strand
CCACCGTCAGAAGATACGGAAGATAGGCGGCCCTACGAGCAAATTGTACGCTCAGATCCTTATGGAAGAGGAAGTGTACGAACAGACGAGGGTGAATGAAGAGAAGAAGCGCAGAGATGTGGAGCAATTCATCAATAGGTTCAGGGCCCAGGCGAACCGGGCCAGCCTTGTCCAGTCAAAAATAAAGTCGCTCCAACGGAAAGACAGGCTCGAAAGAATGTCTGCGATCAAGGACCTGGAGTTCGAGTTTGTCTCCGCCCCATTTACAGGTAAAATACTCGTGGAAGCAAGAGACGTTTCCTTTTCCTTTGATGGCCGCTTTCCTCTCATAGATGGCCTGAGCCTTGTGATCGGGAAGAAGGACCGCATCGCTGTCATCGGCAAAAACGGGAAGGGGAAGACAACGCTGCTGAACCTGCTCGCCGGAGAACTTCAGCCTCGCGGAGGAGAAGTGATCCGTCACGCTCAACTGAGACTTGCCTATTTTGGCCAAACGAATATCCAGAGGCTTTCGCCTGAGAAGACGGTCGAGGAAGAGATACTCGATGTGAGTCCGGATCTCAGCAAGGGCTCTGCCCGCAAGATATGCGGCATTATGATGTTCGAGGGAGATGCCGCTCTCAAGAAGGTGAAGGTTCTGTCAGGAGGGGAGAAGAGCAGGGTGCTGCTCGGCAAGCTCATAGTCAGCCCGGCGAACCTCCTTTTGTTGGACGAGCCCACAAACCATCTGGACATGGAATCGATTGATTCGCTCGTTGAGGCCCTCGACGCTTTTGAGGGCGCAGTTGTAATTGTCACCCACAGTGAGATGATACTCCGCGCAATTGCAACCAGGCTTGTGGTCTTCGATGGCGACAGCCTCGATGTGTTTGAGGGCACGTATCAGGACTTTCTCGACAGAAAAGGATGGAAAGATGAGGCAGAGGAGGCTGTCTTCAGCAGGAAGAGTCTCACGCGAAAAGGCAACGGTTCTAACAGAAAAGATCTGAGAAGGGTCAAGGCCGAACTGATAAATGACCGTTCAAGGGTCCTTTCGCCTCTCCAGTCGAGAATCGCTGAAGTGGAGGCGGCGATTATGACACTCGAGCAGGGAGTGGGCCGCGAAACCAAGTCGCTTATAGAAGCTTCTGTTATAGGTGATGGAGAGTCGATCAGACGACTTTCGATGTCTGTTCATGAGTCCAGGGAAAAGATCGACACGCTCTTTGATGAACTGGAAGCTCTCACCAACGAACTCGAGTCAAGATCAAGGGAGTACGAGTCCAAATTTGAAGCTCTCAGGGCTGAAGGAGAATAGAGAAGTTGCGTCACGGGTGTTCGGAATGAAAGATATTTCTTCTTTATGGAACAACTGAGCCTGCGTTTTTTAAACAGTAAAGAGAGTCTGTCCGATTCCATTTCGAGAACCGCAGGAAAGCCGGTTGATCTGACCATTACTGATAATTCCGCCAGCCTGCTTTCTTTAAGAACTAAGGGAAATCTGGCTGTTTTGCGGATGCACTGGATGTTCCTTAATGCGTGCGATGAGGTCATAAGGGAGATAGCTCATTTTGTAAAGGGCAGGAGAGGCAGGACTCCCCTTATCAGGAAATTCATAACGGAGAACAGGAACTGTCTCAGGAAAAAAGTGCGCGCGCCCAGGAGGACGGTCCTGCGAACCATGGGCAGGCTTCACGATCTGAAAGAAATCTTTGAGAGCGTCAATAAAGCGTATTTCGGTAACGAGATAAAGTCCTCAATCGGATGGGGCAAGCAGGAGTCCCGGAGACTCGTGAGAAAACGTACTCTGGGGAGTTATTGCCGGCATACTGACACTATACGGATAAGCCCTGTCCTGGACAGACAGACCGTTCCGGGATATTTCGTCGAATTTGTCGTTTATCACGAGATGCTCCACAGCGCAATGAAAGAGGAGAAGAAGAACGGTCGGAGGTCCGTGCATCCGCCTGAATTTCGAAGGAGGGAGCGTTTGTTCAGGTATTACGAAAAAGCACGGGCATGGGAGAAAAGGCACTGGTAGGCCGGGTTTCTATGTCAGGGTCCTGACGAATTCGATGTACCGGGGGGGAGGGTCTATGATCTCAAGGCCTATGCTCTCTGTTCGAATATCAGGCGGAGAGTCGGGACAGAACCATCTGACCCTGCAATGGAGGTTAAGCGCCTCTCCCGAAGAAAGATGGAATCTGAGATCAACATCGTTGCCCGGAAAATATTCCCTGAGCGTCTTCTCGTTTGCGATGATGATATTCATACCGCTCTCAGAGATATTCTCGATAAACACACCATGCTTTTTGTCCCCTGATATGCGCTCCGCCTTCAGGCTGATCTTTATCCTGTTAGCACCCCGTTTTTCCATGGCGATATTGTAAGGATTTTGCTCAAAGATATCAATATGTAGATTCCTCACGGCAGGTCTACGTTATGCGGCGGACTTGGAATAGCTCATTCCCGGTCCCAAGGGGAATCGGTCCTCCGGGGAATCCCGGAAGACTATAGGAGACTCGGCGCTACTTCTTTCTTCTGTTGATGATGTACTGGCTTTCGCCCGACTTCTTCGCCTGTTTCTTCAATTCCGCCGCGATCTCCGCGACCTTTCCGAAATGGTCCAGTTCAGGTGTGTTGGTCGGTACTACCGCTATCGCAATGCCGAGAAGAGGTATCCGCTGCTCAGTGCCCTGCCTGTCCTTTGCAAGGTAATATCCATTGCCCTTCTCTTCCTCTCCAAAGAGGTCCGACACTATGATATTGAAATTCTCGATGACTGTCCTGCAAACAGCTTCCGCATGATCCAGCCTCACTATGAATACAAAGTCGTCCCCGCCTATGTGTCCGGAAAACCCGCCGTCCCCGTGCTGCCTTACGGCTATGGATATGATTCTGGCGACCATGCGCAGCACTTCGTCTCCCCTCGTAAAACCGTACGTATCATTGTATGGTTTGAAATTGTTGATGTCTACGTAACAGACCGCCATTTTTTCTCCGAGAGACGCTTCAATGGCGTGCTGTATCGAGGTATTGCCGGGGAGTTTCGTGAGAGGGTTGTTGTCGAACACCCTCTGGATCCTCGT
>DATHCU010000011.1:0-3842 GCA_035319385.1 Thermodesulfovibrionales bacterium | reverse complement strand
GCGATAATCTCAGCCACAGCCTGGGGAGAACTCCATCCTATACCCCCCGATTCATCGTTCATCGACCAAAACAGTGTTCTTATGTATTGCCTCACCTTTTCCTGCCTGGCAGACCTCCACCATAACTCCATCAACCTCCCGACTGTCTCAATCGCAGACCAGCGCTGTCTCTCGTCGAGAGAGTAGAGACTGTATCTGACCTCCTGCCACGCATGCCTGTCCCTTTCACACAGGTCGGTCAATTCTTCAAAACCTCTCCTGCCGAGGAGCTCATTGACCAATTGTCTCAAAGGCTTATCCATCAGATTTCTCCCATGCGGCCGGCATTCAGCCAGCCCTGTACGGCTGACAGCAGAGTCGCAGCCGTCAACTCTGCTGCGAGATATTGTAATCAATTTTGCTTGTATTGTGTTATTTCCCGGCAGGTTTGTGCTATACTTTTTGAGTCCTTAATTTGCCTGAAATATATGCGTTGCAAAAGAATTTTACTTATTATAGCGGCTTTACTTATCTTGCCTGGCATCCTTTTGGCCCAGTCTCAACCCCTTATCAATTCGATTGAGATTCATGGACTTAAGAGGATCGAGGAATCCTCAGTCAAGTCCAAGATAACCCAGAAAGTAGGGGAACCTCTGTCTCAGGACAAGACGAACGAGGACATCAAGAATATTTACAAGATGGGTTATTTTGATGATGTCAGGGCCGAGATAGAATCTTTTGAGGGTGGCATAAAACTGATCTATCAGGTCAAAGAGAAACCCACTATCGTCAAGATCGAGTTCCAAGGGAACAAGGAATTCGATGATGCAAAATTGAAGGAGAAGATAACTGTCACAACAGGCGCTATTGCAGACTCTGTTCTCATCCAGGATAACGCCAACAAGCTTCGGGCATTTTATGAAGAGGAAGGTTACTGGCTTTCGCATATAGTCCCGGTAATCAAGACGGCGGGACCGAATGAGGTTGTGCTGACCTATCTGATTGAAGAAGGTCCGAAAGTCAAGATCAAGCAGATCAAGATCGAAGGGAACAAAGCAATCAAGGAGAGCAAGATAAAGGGCGTAATGGAAACGAAGGAATGGTGGCTTTTTTCCTTCGTGACTTCTTCGGGATATTTCCAAAAAGAGCGAATGGACGCTGATATCGAGAGGATAAGGGATCTTTACCTCAATAACGGTTACATTAAAGTAGTAATTGGGGAGCCGAAGATCGAACTCACCAAGGACATGAAGAAGATGGTTGTTACGATTCCGATCTCGGAAGGCGATCAGTTCAAAGTTTCATCTATGGAGTTTTCTGGCAATAAGGTTTTCCCCGACGATGTCGTCAGGAAGCGCATATCAATGGCTGTCGGTCAACCATTCAATAAGTCAGCCCTGAAAAAGGATATGATATCAATATCCGAACTCTATTCTGAAAACGGCTACGCCCTCGTGACGGTCACTCCTGAACTCTACCCGGATGATGCCTCAAAGCAGGTAAAACTCGCTCTTAAGATTGACGAAGGAGCAAAATACACGATAGGACGGATTGAAATCTCCGGCAATACCAAGACCAGGGATAAAGTTATCAGAAGAGAGATCCGTTTTGATGAAGGTCAGACTTTCAATAGCGCACTGATCAAGAGAAGCTATGAGAGGATCAACAACCTCAATTTCTTTGAAAATGTTGAATTGGTGCCCAAGCCGCAACCCGAAGAAAAAGTGGTAGATATAGACGTCAAGGTCAAGGAAAGGCCGACAGGTTTTTTCAGCGTCGGCGGCGGGTACAGCTCGGTTGAAAAATTTGTCGCGATGGTCGAACTTTCTCAGGGGAATCTGTTCGGCAAGGGTCAGTATGTGAAACTTCGCGGTGAACTCGGAGGCCGAACAACCTATTATGAGCTTTCATACAAGGACCCCTGGTTCCTTGACAAACCGATATCGCTCTCCACTAACGTGTACAAAACCTCAAAAGAATATATTGACTATGACAAAGAGGCCACCGGGTTCGGTTTTTCGATCGGCAAGAGGTTTACAGATTATTGGTTCGGAGATGTCGGCTACAACTTTGAGAACGCCAAAATATCGAACATCTCCGACGACGCATCCAGCATTATAAAGGAACAAAAAGGAACCCAGACTACCAGCAGTATTACTCCTTCATTGACCCGGGATTCAAGGGATAATTATCTCAATCCTAGCAGAGGATCAAGAAATTCTATCTATGTTACCTATGCAGGTCTCGGGGGAACAAACAATTTTGTCAAAGGCGAACTGGATTCAGCCTGGTATCTTCCAATTGGCAGCACTACGGTTATGTTCAGAGGCAGATTGGGCTGCGCATCGGGCCTTGGCGGCAAAGACCTGCCCCTTTATGAGAGATTTTATGTGGGGGGCATTTACACGGTAAGGGGCCTCGGTTATGGCGAGGCAGGGCCTAAGGAGCCGGTAACTTGTGCAAAAGGCACTCTGGTCAATGGGAAATGTGTAGCTGACCCTCCTGTCGAAGGCAAGTGTGAAAAGGATACCACGCTCGTGGATGGCCAATGCATCGGGAAGAAGGAGGGCGGAGACTTTATCGGTGGCGAGAATGAGCTGATCTTTAACCTCGAGTATATCTTCCCGCTGGTCACTGACATAAAACTAAACGGCGTGGCTTTTGTCGATGCCGGGAGCTCGTTCGATACCTTCAGCGACATTGACTTGAGGTATACTTCAGGGCTGGGGGTGAGATGGATTTCTCCGATGGGTCCTATCAGGCTTGAGTGGGGATACAATCTCGCCAAGAGGCAGGGAGAAAAAACCAGCAGGTTTGAGTTTGCATTCGGCACATTCTTCTAATCAAAACTTTCAGGAGGATTTATATGAGAAATAGCATTACGGAAAGGTGTCTTATTGTTTGTCTGGCATTCGTTGTAATGTGCATGTTTTCAGGCATTGCTTCCGCTGCCGATACGATAAAAATCGGTTACGTGGATATTCAGAAACTCATTGACCAGTCCGATGAGGCAAAGAAGGCCAGGAGCACTCTTGAGACACTGAAGGCTTCCAAGGAAAAAGATCTGGAAAAGATGGTTACTGCCGCCAAGAAGGCGGAAGATGAGCTGAAGAAGCAGCAGAACATCCTCTCAGACGAAGCAAAAAAGGCAAAGGTAGATGAACTGGAAAAGATGGACAGGGACATCAGGAGATTCGTCTCCGATTCCGAGGCCGAGTTGTCGAAGAAACAGAGAGAGATGGACAATTCCCTTCTCACGGAACTGGTAGGCATAATACAGAAACTCGGACAGGAAGGGGATTATACGCTTATTCTGCCGGCAACTGTCATTCTGTATTCGAGCAAGGGGACTGATATCACAGATACAGTACTGAAGAGATATAACGAGATAAAGGCCAAAGGGAAGTAACGACACATAGATAGATCCTTTTGCCGACTGAAATCATAGCTTGTTAGAGATATGCGGATGGCGACATATAGTATTCGCAATTTTCGCAGTTGTATCCCGCTCGTGGCAGTCGTTATCCTCCTATCTTTTGTTTCTTCTTCGTGCTCTTCTCATTCCGCAAAGGTCGGTGAAGTAACAAAGACCGGGAATCTTGCAGCTACTGAAAACCCTCTGAGGAATGAACCCCTAGAGGAAGAGAAGAGTACTTCAGAATCCGGGAAGACCCTGGCGGGCGGAAGTGTAGAGATGCGGGCGATTACCCCATCAATGAAGATCGGGGTTATCGATCTGCAGAGAGTTGCCGAAGAGTCCGGGGCAGGGAAGAATTCTACATTTGAATACAATCTGTTGGCAAAATCGAAGCAGACGCAGATTAATGAAAAGACCCAGGCGATCGAAGAACTCAGAAGGGAAC
>DATHCU010000010.1:0-2585 GCA_035319385.1 Thermodesulfovibrionales bacterium | reverse complement strand
CGATCTCGTTCGCAACTGCCATATCGCTCTTGCCGCCCACAATCACCGATCTGTAAGGCAACAGTGAGGCAAGTTCCCCGAATCTGGACGCCGGCCATCTCTTAGTCTTCCACCTCGCTCCGGGCACAAGCACAACATACTCCGTCATGGACGAATCACTCAAGTCCACAGATGAAGGCTGGAGCTTGAGAGGTTCTACCATACTTTCAACAGAAGAGAGCTTCTTGAATGGAGGAAATGGGAAAGAGACTTTGGAAATATCACACCCCAGGAATTCAGCGATCTTCAGGTACCTGTCAACCGCATGAATGTTTTTTCCCCCGGCAACCCGGTGTGTATAAAGAAACCTGCTGCCTTCACGAGCTTCGCTGAACCCAACCCTCATCGGCGCTCCTGTGGCCGCAGCAATCAGGCCGCTGCGCAGGAGCCCTTGCAGATCTACGACAAGGTTAAATCTCTCTTTCCTGAGTTCCTTCATAATCACGCTGATTTCACCGAGAGCAGCCCATGCCCTGTCTATCTTCTTCCATGACTCTTTGTCGATGACCCATAGCCTGTCTATCATCGGATGCCCTTCGAGCAAACTCTCAAATCCTCTGAATACGAGCCAGTGGATCTCAGCCTTGCGGAAACGCTTTCTGACGACGTCGAGAAACGGTAGACTATGCACAATATCGCCAAGAGAACTCGGCTTGATGATCAGGATCTTCTCAGGGATTCTCATTCCGGAGTATCCACTCCACAGCCTCCGAGAGGTTACTTGCGCTATAGTCGGCGTTAGACGATTCGCGAAGCATGCCCGTCCGGACCAGGATGGTCTTGGCGCCTACTGCCCGGGCAAGCAGCATATCAGCTTCCTTATCGCCTACGATATATGATTTCTTCAGGTCTATCCTGTGTATCGCCCTGGCCCTCAGGAGCATTTCGGGCTCGGGTTTCCTGCAAGGGCAATGCTCATCAGGATGGTGAGGACAGTAGAAGAAATCGTCAAAGCCGTACTTGTCGATAAATATTTTGTTCGTCTGCCGCACAAAATTCTCGTCAACAATTCCGCGTGCTATCCCTGACTGGTTCGATACCCCGATCAGCATTAATCCCGCTTCCTTCAGAAGGCGCAATTGACCGATGTCCTCAAAGACGTGGAAATCACTAGGACGGTTGATATATCCTGTGTCCTTGTTCAGAGTTCCATCGCGGTCAAAGAACACGGCGGTCCTGTGCGCGAGCAGCTTCTTTATCCCAAAATATACATCGTCGGGAGTGACCGCATACATGCATTCCATGTCGTTCTTGCTGCATACGCGCCCGAAGCATGGACTGCATGGAATATCAGGCTTTATGACGACGTGAGAAACCCCTTCGGCTTCAGGAGGAGGGCCTGTAAGCACAGGATCTGTGGAACCGAAGATTGCGACCATGGGAGTTCTAACGCCATAGCCTATATGAAGCGGTCCCGAATCATTCGTGACCAATACATCGCATTCAGAAATGAACGCGATGAGTTCTCTCAATGTGGTCTTCCCGGTCATGTTCAGAAGATGTTCCCCAAGAAAGTTGTACGGATACTTCTGTTCCGCGAACTTCTCCAACTCAAGGTCTCTGCAGATCTCTTCAGAAATATCAGATTCTGCCTGCCCTCCGAAGACTACAACACTTCCCCCGGTATCTTTGATAAACCAAGAGGCGACCTCGGAAAACCTGTCAGGGAACCACCTCTTTGCAGAACCGTATGTGGCGCCGGGATTGATGCCCAGCAAGGGTCTCTTTATCTGCCCGAGAATCGTTCTCGCCTGCAGTCTTTCGTCTGCAAGCAGATAGATATAGGGATAGGCATACTCCGCTTCAATGCCCGCTTGTTTAAGGAGGTTTAAATAGTAATATATCTGATGTGTTCTGTCAGCGTCTTGCGGTACGGGAACCTTTGTGTTGAGGAGAAAGCCCCTGCCGTCCCTGCTGTAACCGACGCGGTTTCCGATGCCCGACAGAAGAGTTATGAGAGCAGCATCAAATGCGTTCTGCAGGAGTACCGCCCCGCAAAAGCCTTTCTTGCTCAGCCTCCTGGATAGTCTGAGCCTGCCAAAGAAGCTGCGATACTCGTCACCATAAGGGATGATCTCATCTATGAATGGATTGTGCTCAAATACCGGAGATACCCACGGTTTTACAAGCAAGGATAATCTTGAATCGGGCAACGCCTTCTTTAAGGATCTGATGGCGGGGAGCGTCATGACGCTGTCACCGATCCAGTTGACTCCCCTGACGAGGACATTCTTGCAAGATCTGTCAAACATGAAATATTGTAACATTTCACCAACTGCAAATAGAGTCTCAACGGATGGTTTGTACATAGTCAATAGCATCAGAAGGAGGGCCGATCCGGGACATTTTGCCGCCTCAGGATTTTCTTGCGATTCATAAGCAGTGTCGTTATAATGCTAGTAAGTCCGGTGTTTTGATCCTTCAATAAGGCGTAGATGGAAAGGACACAGAATGGCAATAATAATTCTCCTCTTGATCATCATGTTGATTGTGGCTGTATTTTCTGTGCAGAATGCCATGCCGGTGGCTGTCACCTTCTTCTTCTG
>DATHCU010000009.1:0-3008 GCA_035319385.1 Thermodesulfovibrionales bacterium | reverse complement strand
ATTGACACAAAGAGCGTGGAATCGGTCAGGCATGTCCTGTCGTCGGGGAAAGGGGCAATTGTGATCGGCGCCCATTATGGCCCCTTGCTTCAGACCTATCTTCTGAACCGAAGGCATCTCCCTGTAAAGGCCTTCATGGCCAGGCAGTTCGCCTCAGAATTGAACAGTATCGACAGACTTGTGCTTAAGCCTCTTCGAAGTGGAATGGTTGCATTCCTGACCGATCCAGGTGTGATCCTGGTGTCGCAGGGAGATGAGAGACGTATTATAGAACACATCAAAGAGGGGGGTGTGGCCGTCATGTACATCGATTATCCGGGGCCTCCTGGAGCAGGCAAGACGGCGACTTTCCTAGGCCTTCCCATGCATCCCCACACAACTCTGTTCCGGCTTGCCATCAAATACGACATACCTGTTTTTTTCTCTTTCTTCAATGACGTGAGCGATCGCGGATACAGAATGAACTTGGTACCCAGCGGAGATTTTTCGACTCCCGCAGAGGGCTATCAGAGATACGCTGACTATCTTCAGACTCAGATTGAGGAGTGCCCGTTTATGTGGGGGTTCTTGCCTCACTTCTTTGAGATCTTTCAGGTCGGGACCGACGGCGTGTGATCCAACCCCAATAAGCCGGACCGTACGTGGATGCCCCTTTTGCACCGGACTTTTATGGAAGGTAGAATTTGCGCTGATACTCCACCACTTGGCGGTTGGCTTCAGCACCTCGTTTTCTCTCAAATATTGCGATTCAGCTTGCCTCCGTTCAAATAAAAATAATGCAAAATTATAATAAATATAGTATTATATATAAATAAGAAGGGAGATAAATTTATGTCGAAACCGATAATAACATTTCCTTTAGTTGAAACTCAGACTTGCAGGAATTGCAGTATGATTCTCACCACCGAACGCCTCTGGAGGAACGTCACAGATACTACTGAGGACGCGTATGGAATACCGGCGGTCATGGTGAGGTGTCCCGTTTGCAAGACCATTATAGAGTGGGAAACAAAGTGTAACTGATTCCTTGCCGGGCAGATGGGTATCCGGATGAGATGCCTGTCTGCCTGTATCTCAATACCTTCGCGTGAGAACCTTTCCAGGCAAGCCTGACTTTCATCCGATGTTAACATCTTTGTATGAACAGTTCATGTCTTTGTCGGAGCTATCATTTCTTTCCATCTGTCACAAAGCACCCTAAGTAGCCTGAAATTTCGGATTCAAAAATAAAAATGCTAATATTTGATCAGGAGAGTTTTACAGTGCTTCATATCGCCCAATGAATGGCGTCGTCAGAAGCGCCTAAAGAAGGTGCAGACAACGAAGGAGGTTGATTATGGGCAAATGGATCATAGATCCGGATCATTCCGTTGCAGCATTTGTTGTCAGACATATGATGATCACGAATGTTCGGGGACAGTTTAATAGACTCAGCGGCAGCATTGTAGTAGATCCTGACAACATGGATAAATCGGACGTTGAGGTCTCGATAGACGCTTCGGGAATATGCACGGGCATCAGCAAGAGGGACGAGCACCTTCGCAGTGCAGATTTTTTTGACATAGAGAAATACCCCCAGATAACATTCAGAAGCCGATCAGTCAAAAGTTCAGGAATGGGTCAGTTCGAGGTTTCCGGTCTGTTGACTGTTCACGGGGTGTCCCGGGAGGTTGTCTTTAGTGTGAAATCCGCAGGTCCCGAAAGAAGTCCAGAGGACGAAACCAGCATGGGTTTTGCTGCCACTACCGGCTTAGATCGAAGAGACTTCGACATGCAATGGAACGTGCCCCTGAACAGTGGCGGTCTGATGGTTGGCAACGAAATCAGCATATATCTGGACATCGAGGCTGACCTTGCGAACGGATAGGCTAATTACTCAATCGGCGGAGAGCCTATATTATAAATATATTTATTATTCAATAAGTTATAGCTAAACACTTGCCAACTAATCTTGGCCCGAAGATTCGTCCGAAAGCGAAGGAGCGTCGATTCGGAAGATATTCTACGATTTGCCTCCTGAGATAGGACATTTTATACCCTCGAATGCATATACAATCCTTTTTTCTCTTTCCGACTTCTCTTTTGGAAAAGGAGTCTTCTCGAATCCTTCTATTCTCTTAAGGGCTTCCTCCCGGCTGAAGAGCTCCTGCACAGAATTGCTGACAACAGAACCGGAAACTATATCGAACACTCTCACAGTCTCCCCATCTGTAACCATGGCGTAGGGTATTTGATAATCCAATACAACTCGCGCAAGGGCCTTGATGTATCTTTCCCACGATTCCAACGCCGACGAAGAGCACTTTATCGCCATTACAGTCGTTGAGTTCAGATTGATTACATAATCTATTGATGCGATAGCCTCGCAATCGCTCATCTCCAGATTGAAATGCGGATCGATCTGTATTTCTTCGGGACGGAAGTGCTTCACATTAAGCAGAATGTCCCAAACCCACTCCTTCACACCTTCCAACCGCACTTGCTCAAGTTGTTCCTCTTCCTCTATCTTTTCTCTTATCTTCTTGTCTCTTTCCTCTTTATCCATGTTTACCTCATTCAGCCGATTTCGGCATAATTCGGCTCTCGATCTTGTTATAGGTCCGCAGAAGAAGAGTGCGTTCTCCTGTCAACGGCGTCTTATGCCACATCCCTACCGACGCGGCTAAAATTCCCCAGGCTATCATGCGAAGAATAAGATTGACCTTTCTATTCTAATTGAAAAGCTCACCAACATCAATGCTCACGCTTCTTGTTCCACGTGGAACAATGTCACCTGGCCGCCAGATATTAAATAGCGTATGTTCATAGATTGTTGTGCAGGTAATCCGCCATTCCCCGGCTTGATCGGGGAAGCCAGTGTTTTCGCGTTCTGGATTAGCCGTCGAGCCGGATAATAACAAAATACCACTTGGTGGACAGAACTCTAATAGAAGAGTCTAATTCTATAGCACCTAAAGCTATCATCGTTATCCGCCAACCTCACGTGCCCGCAAAAATAATTTGTTCCA
>DATHCU010000008.1:0-3807 GCA_035319385.1 Thermodesulfovibrionales bacterium | reverse complement strand
CTGTCAAACCCCGACATCCGCGCAAAGGTCTCATTCGCCTTTAGTATGTTGAAATCCTTGTCCACCACGCGCATGCCGTCAGCTGCCGTCCGAAAGATCTGATCCATCTCAAGATAGGCTTGTGTCGCATTTTCTTCCGCCTGCTTTCGTTCGTTGATATGCAGCATCATGGGCCTGAACAGAAATATGTACAGAATAAGAAATGAGAGAATTGTCAGAAAAAATGAGTCGAAAACAACCTCGACAAGGAAAGGCATCGGCAACAGAAGTCTGTGGAAGGAATGCACGACAAGCACCTGAGAAGCAAGGAAAGAGACGGCTGCGATCACCAACAACCGAAACGGACTTAGAAACAAACGCGACTTGATCTCCCGACCCATGATCTTCACTCACTTCCCGCCCCGGGGACCGCACAGCCCGATGAGAGACAGGGCCGGAGCAGCACTTTGAACACAGACCCTCTATTGGGTCACTGAATAATTTCGTCTACAATGGCTATAAGGCAAACTTTGTGTTCAGTCTTAGGATAACAGAATGACCCTTATATTTGAATACTGCCACGAACCGTGGCATCCAACTTGACAAAACATGACTCAATATATATGATAAGAGTAAAAAGGACAAGCAGATGGCAAACGAAGTCAAGGACTACTACAAAATCTTAGGAGTAGACAAGAACGCCCCTCAGGACGAGGTCAAGAAGGCTTTCAGGAAACTTGCCAGAAAATATCACCCTGACCTGAATCCGGGGGACAAGGGCGCGGAGCAAAAATTCAAGGAGCTCAATGAGGCATATGGCGTATTGAGCGATCCGAAGAAGAGGTCACAGTACGACCAGTTCGGAAACTCGCCCTTCGGACCCGGAGGACCGGGCTATGAGGGCTTTCAGGGCCATGATTATAGAGAGAGCTTTGATTACGGCGGGTTCGCCGATATATTTTCTGATCTCTTCGGTGCCGGCGCGAGGCCTGAGACTGCCTATGCTAAAGGTCCCGACCTTGTCATGGGGATTCAACTTACGCTTGAAGACGCCTTTGCCGGCGTTACAACTCCGATTTCATTTAACAGAGAGGTGGCCTGCAGGTCCTGTAATGGCACAGGGGCTGCAGCGTCTCAGACGTGCGATACCTGCAAAGGTACAGGCAGCGTGAAAGCGTCAAAAGGCTTTTTTAAGATGTCGCAGGTCTGCCCCGTCTGCAGGGGCACGGGCAAGAAAGTCACAAAGGTCTGCCCTGTCTGCGGAGGACATGGGAAGACCCTTGCAACTGAGTCCGTGAAGGTGAAGATACCGGCCGGAGCGGATACGGGGTCCAGAGTGAAGCTCAGGGGCATGGGGGGCGCAGGGACAGGGGGAGGTCCCCCAGGAGATCTGCTCATAGATATAACAGTCAGGCCGCATCCCATTTTCAAGAGAAAAGGGGACGACATATATCTTGATCTGCCGGTCACCTTTGGAGAGGCGGCCCTGGGGGCAAAGATAGAGGTGCCAACCCTTGACGGGATAGCTGCGATGACGCTCCCGCCGGGCACTCAGGGCGGACAGCGCTTGAAGCTCTCAGGCAAGGGCATGCCTTCTCCCAAGAGCGGGACGAGAGGCAATCAATATGTCGACATCGAGATCGTCGTGCCGAAGAATCTTGAAGGCAAAGCTAAAGAACGTATTAAAGAGATAGAGGCGCTGTACAAGGAGAATCCTCGGAAGGGGTTGGTGAGGCCATGAGAGAATCAAAGGACAGGAATGAACCGGTTTATGTGATAAGCATAGTTGCCAAGATGCTGAATGTTCATCCCCAGACATTGCGTCTGTATGAACGCGAGGGACTGATCTCTCCCTGCAGGTCGAAGAGGTCCCGGCTGTATTCTGAAGAAGATGTGGACCGGCTGGCCATGATCCTCCGCCTGACCAGGGAACTGGGAGTAAATAGGTCAGGGGTCGAAATAATTCTAAGGCTTAGGGACAGGCTCGAGACCTTTCAACAAGAGATGGAAGATATGATGGACGTGCTTGACGACGACGTCAAGAGAGACTTTGTCGAGAGGTTCAAAAGAATCTTTCATGAAGACTAAGGAGAAACTTGATGGATAAATTAACGATGAAGAGCCAGGAAGCATTCCAGGAAGCCCAGAAACTGGCTGAGAAGAAGGGTAATCAGCAGTTGGACGCGGAACATCTGCTCTGGGCTCTGCTTGAAGACGAAGACGGGGTCGCCTCACAGATCCTGAAAAAGATAGGAGTGAATACCCGCTCTCTTCTCAAAGATGTAGAGGCCGTGATCGACAAGTTTCCAAAGGTCATCGGGGCCTCACCCATGGGCCAGATATACATATCACCGAGACTGAAGCAGGTGTTGGAGACAGCCGGACAGAACGCGGAGCACCTGAAGGACGAATACACAAGTGTCGAACACCTGCTGATGGCACTGACATCCGTGGGAGGGCACTGTTCCGAACTGCTTAACAGGAATGGCGCCACAGCCGACAAGATACTCTCTGCAATGAAGGAAATCAGGGGGGGACAGAGCGTGACCGACCCTAACCCCGAAGAAAAATACCAGGCCCTGAAGAAATTCAGTCGGGATCTGACCGACCTCGCAAAGAAGGGGAAGCTCGACCCCGTCATAGGAAGGGATGATGAAATAAGAAGGATTATCCAGGTCCTTTCGCGGAGGACAAAGAACAATCCGGTGCTCATCGGCGAGCCCGGCGTTGGGAAGACGGCTATCGCCGAAGGGTTGGCACAGAGGATCATCGAAGGCGATGTCCCCGAGACCTTGAAAGACAAGAAGGTTGTTGCCCTGGATATGGGATCACTCGTGGCAGGCTCGAAATTCAGGGGAGAGTTTGAAGAAAGGCTCAAGGCCGTCCTGAAGGATATCGAGCAGTCCGAGGGGAAGGTGATAGTTTTCATAGATGAACTGCACACCCTAGTCGGCGCAGGCGCTGCCGAAGGCGCTATTGACGCTTCCAATATGCTGAAACCGGCACTCGCGAGGGGTGATATCAGATGCGTGGGCGCAACGACTATCGATGAATACAGGAAGCATATCGAAAAAGATCCGGCGCTCGAGAGAAGGTTTCAACCAATCCTGATAAAGGAGCCGACCGTCGAAGATACGATCTCTATACTTAGAGGCCTGAAAGAACGGTATGAGGTCCATCACGGTGTAAAGATAAAGGATGCCGCCCTTATCTCCGCCGCTGTCCTGTCTAACAGGTACATTACAGACAGGTTTCTGCCTGACAAGGCAATAGATCTCATTGATGAGTCGGCCTCTAAACTGAGGATGGAGATCGACAGCATGCCCCTGGAACTGGACGAGATCGAGCGGAAACTTCGGCAGCTTGAGATAGAAAAGCAGGGGGTAATGAGGGAAGACACCAAAGACTCCAAGGAGAAGCTCGACAAGATTGCGAAGGAGATGGCTGAGCTGAAGAGTAAACGTGATGAATTGAGGGCCCAGTGGCTTGGTGAGAAAGAGATCATATCCAAGATCAGGGGATACAAGGAACAGATAGAAAAGACGAAGATCGAGTCCGAGAGGGCGGAGCGCGAGGGGGACCTCACAAAGGCGTCCGAACTGAGATACGGAAGACTGCTCGAACTCCAGAGATCTCTCGACGTTGAGAACCAAAAGCTCACCGAGGTGCAGCAGAGAAGGAAGATGTTGAAGGAAGAGGTGGATGAAGAGGACATTGCAGAGGTGGTTTCAAAATGGACAGGCATCCCTGTCAGCAGAATGCTTGAAGGTGAGATACAGAAGCTGATCCACATGGATGAGAGGCTGCGACAGAGAGTCGTGGGACAGG
>DATHCU010000007.1:0-11676 GCA_035319385.1 Thermodesulfovibrionales bacterium | reverse complement strand
TATGTGAAGTCGTTACAGTTTTCACCACTAAGTCTTACGCTGCCTTTTCTTTCTCTTACGCCGGTATTTCTGATACTCATCTCTTACCTGATACTCGGCGAAAAGGTCTCGTTCAGAGGGGGAGCAGGCATCTTTTTGCTTACCGCCGGCAGCTACATCCTTAATCTGCATGAGGTGAAGAAGAGCGTATTTGAGCCGTTCAGGTCTGTGATCAGGGAAAAGGGCTCGGTCATGATGATAGGAGTGGCCGTCATCTACAGTATTACATCCTCCCTGGGCAAGATGGCAATTGAGCATTCATCTCCCCTTTTTTTCGGGGTGACATACTTTGTCTCGATGACAATTGTTCTGGCGCCGATAGCTCTGATTATGGGATGGGGCGGATTGAGAAGATTTACGACGGAAAAACAATACAAGGCTTTGATATTGCCGGGCTTCTTTTACTCGATGATGATAGCGTCTCACATGACGGCCATCAGTCTGACGAAAGTGGCATACATGATATCTCTGAAGAGAACGAGTATTATTATTGGAGTAATCTATGGATATCTTTTGTTCAGGGAAAAGAATATAAGAGAGAGACTGGCGGGGGCTGTTATAATGTTTGCCGGATTTGTGATGATTGTAACTGCCTCATGAATTGTTTATCATATTTGAGAAATCATGACTGAAAAACAACTGCACTCAAGAGACATTATCAGGGCACTCGGCCTTGTCTTCGGAGACATAGGTACAAGTCCCATTTATACGTTGACCGTTGTATTCCTGATACTCTCGTCCTCAACTGAAAACATCATGGGGGTGGTGTCTTTAATCGTCTGGACGATGGTAGCGCTTGTTACGGTCCAATATGCATGGCTTGCGATGAGTCTGAGCAAGCAAGGCGAGGGCGGTACGATCGTGCTCAAGGAGATTCTACAGTCTCTTTTGAGTTCGAAGAGAGGAATAGTTCTCCTTTCGCTTCTATCGGTTGTCGGCGTTTCACTGCTCATCGGTGACGGTGTTATCACACCGGCCATCAGTATCCTGAGTGCTGTTGAGGGTGCTTTGCTTATCCCCGGGTTTGAGGGTCTATCGAAAGCGACAATAGTGCTTATTGCCATGGTCATCGCTGTTCTGCTCTTTGTTCCTCAAAAGCATGGCACGGAAAAAGTGGCAGGCGCCTTTGGACCTGTGATGTGCGGGTGGTTTCTGACACTCGCGTTGGCAGGAGTGATTTCTATCATGGAGTCCCCACAGATTATTAAGGCCTTGAACCCTTACTACGGGATAAAATTTTTGTCTGACAACGGGTTCAAGGGGTTCATATCCCTTGGTGAGATCATATTATGCGCTACGGGCGGTGAGGCACTTTATGCGGATATGGGCCATTTGGGCGCCAGGCCTATAAGACAGGCATGGGGAGTTGTGTTTATTGCCCTTGTCCTGAATTACCTTGGTCAGGGGGCTTATCTGATGACTCATCCTCATGCCAATAATGTCCTCTTTGAGATGATATTTCACGAGGCAAGTACGCTCTACATCCCGTTTTTGATTCTCAGCATAGCAGCGACCATAATCGCTTCACAGGCCATGATAAGCGGAATGTTTTCCATCGTATACCAGGGGATAACGACAAGGATTATGCCGATGTTCAAGGTAGATTATACATCTGTGGAAAGGAAATCCCAGATTTATATACCGTCTGTAAACTGGTTTCTGCTCTTTGCCGTACTCTTCGTAATGCTGGAGTTCGAAGAGTCGGCCAGACTCGCTGCGGCTTATGGACTTGCCGTTACCGGGACGATGACGCTGACAGGTTTGTTGATGGCCTCGATATTCTACTTGAAGAAGAAGAGGACGCTCGCTGTCTTGGCTCTTTTTGTTACGTTTGTCGACATAGCTTATCTCAGCTCTAATTTCTATAAAATACCTCATGGCGGATATTGGTCCCTGATTCTCGCATCCATCCCTTTCTCGATAATAATACTCTATACAAAAGGACAGAGGCGGCTTTACCGGATGATGGACTTTATGCCTCTGGAAGATTTTCTTCACAAGTTCAGGAGGGTTTACGCATCCGCCGAGAAGCTGAAAGGAACATCCCTGTTTCTCCTAAAGGACGTCCGGGAAATCCCTTTCTACATAATCCAGATAATGTTCTACCACGCGATTATCTACAAGGAGAGCATTTTCGTCTCGATCATCAAGAGGGATGATCCGTTCGGAATTACGGGATTCTTCAAGGAGGACCTCGCGACCGGTCTCAGGGTCTTCGAGATACAGATGGGGTACATGGAAGTGGCCGATGTCGAGGAGATCCTGAGAGAGGCGGACATAGAGGAGAGGGTTGTTTTCTACGGGATAGAGGACATCCTGACCGAGAACATCATCTGGAAGATGTTCGCCGTGATCAAGAAACTGACGCCGACCTTTATAAAGTTCTACAATTTCCCTCCCAAGAAGCTGCATGGCGTGATAACAGAGATAAGGCTGTAGTGTCGGCAGCGGAGATGAAGGGCCTCGATAAACTCAGAAGTATGCATGAGGTGCTTGAAGAATCCGGCATCGAGGGATCTGCCAGAGATGCGGAGCTTATACTGACTCATTCGCTTGGGATAGGCAGGGCAGACCTCTACAGAGATAATCCTGATATAGATGAAAGTGCCGGCGCTGAAATCGATCGTCTGGTGCAGAGAAGGGTGCAGAGAGAACCCCTGCAATACATTCTCGGATATACCGAGTTTTGCGGGCTGAAGATAATGGTCGGGCCCGGCGTGCTGATACCGAGGCCGGAAACCGAAATTCTCGCGGAGAAGGCGAAAGAAGTTATGAGAGGTAAAGACTGGGGACACTCTTCTCAGAAGCCTCTCGCATTTCTCGATCTCTGCACAGGGAGTGGATGCCTTGCAATTGCACTCGCCAGGGCCTTTCCCACCGTGGAAGTCTACGGCACTGACATATCCGAAAAGGCGCTGGAATATGCAAGGGGCAATGCTGAACTCAACGGCGTGAAAAACGTCACCTTTCTGCTTGGTGATCTGTTCGTGCCCGTGAGAAACATGCTGTTCGACATGATAGTGTCCAATCCCCCTTATATCCGGACCGCTGATATAGGATCGTTGCAGCCGGAAATAAGTGACTGGGAGCCGGTTGAGGCCCTTGACGGGGGGGCGGAAGGGATGGATTATTATGAAAGGATCACCTCGGGAGCTATAGAGCAGTTGAAGAGCCGCGGGCCCCTTATGATGGAGATCGGCGAGGGCCAGTCGGATGCTGTGCGCAGACTGTGCGAGGTAGCGGGTTTTGTGCACGTATCCCTGATAAAGGACTATGCAGGGATTGACAGGATCGTGATCGCCGGAAAGGAGTAGATATGGGCATTTCAGAAGATAACAGACATCTCGAAGATCTTGACCTGCAGTACATATGGCATCCGTTCACCCAGATGAAGGAATGGGTCCAGGAAAGGCCGGTCATAATAACCGAAGGAAGAGACTGTTTCGTCAGGGATATTTACGGGAAATGGTATCTTGATGGAGTTTCGTCTCTGTGGGTGAATATCTTCGGCCACAAAAAGAAAGAGATAGACGATGCTATAAAGGCCCAGCTGGACAAGATCAGCCACACCACGCTCCTTGGACTGAGCAACGTTCCGGCGATAAGACTGGCTGAAAAGCTGATAAGGCTATCGAATGCGTCATTTCCCCATTCATCACTCTCCAAGGTTTTCTATTCGGACAATGGTTCGACGGCCGTAGAAGTGGGGCTCAAGATGGCCTTCCAGTACTGGAAGCACAAGGGCGTTGAGGGAAAAAATACATTCGCCTGCCTGCAAAACGCCTATCACGGTGATACCATCGGCGCTGTCAGCGTCGGCGGGGTGGACATATTTCACCATGCCTTCGGACCGCTGCTCTTTAAGACATATAAAGCCCCTTCCCCTTATTGTTACAGGTGTGAAGTCTGCAAGGAATATCCTGATTGCAAACTAGCGTGCCTTTCGAAGCTGGAAGAAATATTCCGTGAGCATGGCAGTGAAATAGCAGCGTTCATTATCGAACCCCTTATCCAGGCTGCAGGAGGAATAATTACTTCTCCTCCGGGATATCTGAAGGGTGTCAGGGAACTCTGCTCAAAGTACGATATCCTGATGATCGCTGATGAAGTTGCTACCGGGTTCGGAAGGACAGGCAGGATGTTTGCCTGTGAACATGAAGGAATTGCGCCGGATATACTGTGCCTCTCAAAGGGTATCACCGGGGGTTATATGCCGCTCGCCGTGACCGTGGCAACAGAGGAGATATATAACGCCTTTCTGGGAGAGTTCAGGGAACTGAAGACATTCTTTCACGGGCATTCATATACGGGAAACCCTCTTGCGTGTGCTGCCGCGCTTGCCTGTCTCGATCTGTTTGAAAAGGAGCGGACACTGGAGAGTCTTCAGGCGAAGATACAGTTTCTTGAAGGGTGGCTGAAGGCTGTTCATAAGCTGGACCATGTCGGCAATGTGCGAAATGCGGGGTTCATCGCGGGGGTAGAACTGGTGAGAGACAAAATGACCAAGACCCCCTACGACTGGGCTGAGAAAATGGGTTGGCGCGTAGCCGGATACGCGCGGGAAAACGGGGTATTGATTAGGCCTCTCGGCAATGTGATTGTGATTATGCCGCCCCTGAGTGTCAGCGAACAGAACCTGCAAAGATTGCTTGAGGTTCTGAGATCTGCGATAATTAGTGCAACCGAACAGAAGTGAAAGAGGCATTATCTGCCCTTTGCAAAGGCAGTTTCCTGATTCGGAAATTGAGTCGTATGCCCGCTCTTTCAAACAGGCATGAATATGAGTAAGAAGACCATAGCCCTCATATTTCTAGTCATTGTTCTTCCCGTTGTCATATATCTGCTGTGGCCCTCTGATGCCGGCAGAATAAAGAAGCTGTTCAGGGAAGGGGCAAGGGCTATAGAGACCAAGGACGTCGCCGGCGTAATGTCGAACGTCTCTTTAAATTACCGTGATAAATACGGTTTTACATATCTGTATATCAAGGAATCTCTGAAAGCGGTCTTTCAAGAGATGAGCAATATACGCGTGGAACGGGAAAATCTGACTGTAGATGTGAAGGGTAAATCAGCGACCGCCGATATGGATGTGAGGGTCATAGTGTCCGAGGGAGACGAGACTGGATATGTCATGGGCGATGCTTCCGGACCTGTGCATCTGACGTTCACTCTCGAAAAGGAGCGGACAAAGTGGCTGATTGTGAGGACTCAGGGATTGCCGTTTGACGAGCAGAAGTTCTAACCGGAATTTGTAAATGGAGGGTGTTATGAGCGATCTCAAACAAAGGATATTCGATTTGGCAAAAGATTTTCAGTTGATGAATTTCGCTACCATCACGGAGGAGGGACGGCCATGGGTGCGGTATGTTGTGGGAAAGGCCGACAATGAACTGGTATTTCGTTTCTGCACACATTTGGAAACCAGGAAAGTCGGCCAGATCAGGAAGGACCCGCATGTTCACATCTCCTTGGGGGCCGAGAATTTAGAGACGGCAAGGCATTGGCTGCAGGTTGAAGGAAAGGCAGAAGTCTCGACAGAGAAGAACGAGCGTCATTCATTCTGGTTCGATGAATTGAAAAACTATTTCACCGGCCCTGACGATCCGAACTATTGCGTTATTATTGTCAGGCCTTCAAGGATCGCATTTGGAACAATGGGTGTTATGGCTCCGGAAGTCTGGGAACCGCGGGGATGAAAGGAAAGATCCACCATGGGGAGATAGACTGATGGAATATAAGAAGATGGAGATGGGGCAGCAGAAGAATATTGTTCTTGTTGCACACGACAATAAGAAGCAGGACCTCCTCGAGTGGGCTAAGTTCAATAAGGACCTTTTGGCCCGTCACACACTATACGCCACGGGAACAACCGGGACCCTCCTTGAGAGTGAACTCGGCCTCGAGATAAACAAGCTTCAGAGCGGCCCCCTGGGAGGCGACCAGCAGATCGGCGCGAAGATAGCGGAAGGCGTTATCGAATTCCTGATATTTTTCTGGGACCCGCTGGAGCCGCAGCCTCATGATCCGGATGTAAAGGCGCTTTTGAGGATTGCCGTTGTCTGGAACATCCCGGTGGCCTGCAATCGTTCATCCGCGGATTTCATGATTTCGTCCTCATTGATGACTGAAGAATACCATCGCCTGGTGCCTGATTATGAGGCGTACAGGCAGAGGTTGAAGGGCAGGCAAAATGATGAATAGCATGGGAAATGCAAGGGCTTTATCAGTTACTGCAGGGGCTTTCAGATTGCCTATTGACAATTTGGAATCAGCGGACTAAAGTATCAATCAATAGCAGCCGAAATCCATTCATGTAATGGATGCGGGGGACCCAACTTGTGGGGCGCATTTCCCGTTTTCTTAGGGAATAGGACACTTCCAGGTCCGAGCCCGTCAGCTAACCTCGCAGGCATTTGGAAGGGCACAAGGGCCGAAGCTGAACCGCCGCTTGTCGGCGGTTTCGTGTTTTCGTCCTTTCCTGCCCCTCTCGAAAGGAGGGTACATGCTTCTCTATAGAATCCCCATTTAAAAACATCGGATAATGCGCTATTATTTTGTCAACGGAGCCTGTTTTTGCTATATTCTTCAAGACGAGGGAAGGAAATGAGAAAGATAATATCGATTATTTTATTGCCGGCTGCCTTAGTGTTGTTTTCTGGAGCGGCCGGAGCGACATCCCCGATGCCCGGTGAAGAGGCATTGGGGCTGCAGGCTGCAAACGTCTGCACTGTTCGTATCGTCTACGTGCCCGGAAAAGAAGTTCTGAGGGATGCAGTTACTTCGACTCTTACCTACAGTGCCGCTATGACGAAAAAGGAAGTGCTTGAGAAATTGACCAGGCACATTAATGAAAAATTGAACGAAGGAAACGCGTCGGAGTTCAGCGCTGAATGCAAGTTTGCGAAGTAGTGCGAGGCGACTATGCAATATACAGATATAGTTTTTGACATTTTACAGATTGTGTCGCTCCTGCTGATTGTGACGCTCGTTGTCAAACCTCTGGGGCTCTATATGGCCAGAGTTTATAACGGGGAGCGCACATTTCTCACGCTGGTGCTGGGTCCTTTGGAAAAGACCTTTTATGAAATTGCGGGAATTGATACAGGGTCGGAGATGGACTGGAAGCGCTACGCGGCTGCCATGCTCGCATTCAATATTATCGGAATAGTAGTGCTCTTTTCGATTCTCATGCTGCAGGGCATTCTGCCTCTCAATCCCCAGAGGTTCCCGGGATTTTCGTGGCATCTTGGGTTCAATACCGCTGTGAGCTTCGTGACCAACACCAACTGGCAGGCGTACAGCGGTGAATCCGCTGCGAGTTACCTCACACAGGTCTTCGGAATCGCGGTCCAGAATTTTGTGTCTGCTGCCACGGGAATGGCAATCCTCATCGCGCTGATGCGCGGCATAGCCCGCCGCACCACGGAGACCATCGGGAATTTCTGGGTGGATCTGATCCGAAGCGTCCTCTATGTCCTTCTGCCGATAGCTCTCATTGCGGCCATGGTGCTTGTCTCTCAGGGCGTTATACAGAACTTCAGTCCTTACAAGAGCGTCCCGCTGATGGAGTCATTGAAGTATGAGAAGACAAGGCTTGACGCAAACGGATATGAAGTGCGGGATGCGGCCGGGAAACCGTCAACTGAGACCGTGGTGGTCAGAGACCAGTTGTTGCCGATGGGACCTGTTGCGTCTCAAGAGGCAATAAAGGAATTGGGCACGAATGGCGGAGGATTCTTTAATGCAAACTCAGCCCATCCATACGAAAATCCGACCCCATTCACCAACTTCCTGGAAATCATCTTGATTCTGATAATTCCCGGGGGGCTGACATATACCTTCGGAAAAATGTCCGGCGATACAAGACAGGGTTGGGCGATATACGCAGCGATGCTCCTCCTATTTGCGGTGGCGGTGAGCGGCATGTACGCAGCAGAGTACCACGGGAATCCGATTGTACAGAAACTCGGTGTCGAAGGCCCTTATATGGAAGGCAAAGACGTGAGGTTCGGTCTCGGCGGCTCCGTCTTGTTTTCCACCTCGACCACTGCAACATCATGCGGCGCAGTCAACAATATGCACGACTCGTTGACGCCTTTGGGCGGTATGGTCCCGCTCGTGCTCATACTCTTGAGCGAGGTTGTCTTCGGCGGCGTAGGATCAGGGCTCTATACAATGCTGGCTTTTGTGGTGATAGCGGTATTTACCGCTGGGCTGATGATAGGCAGGACTCCGGAGTACATGGGAAAGAAGATAGAAGTCACTGAAATGTGGATGTCGGTGATAACAGTGCTCACAGCCGGGATCTCTGTCCTCGTCTTTGTGTCGGTGGCCTTGATTACTCAGGGGGGGCGGAGTTCCGTTGCAAACCCGGGTCCTCACGGTTTGAGCGAGGTATTGTATGCCTTTGCTTCAGCTTCCAACAACAACGGGAGTGCCTTTGCGGGACTGAACACAAATACGGTGTTCTATAATGTTTCTACGGCCATTGCGATGCTGGCCGGCAGATTTGTCCCGGCGGTTGCGATTCTGTCGATGGCCGGATCCCTGGCAAAGAAGAAGTATGTGCCGGCCGGTGTGGGAACACTTCCCACTCATCAGGCCCCCTTCGTAGTCTGGCTCATGGTTGTTGTGCTCATAGTCGGTGCACTGACCTATTTCCCCGCCCTCGCACTGGGGCCGATTGTTGAGCATATGATCATGCAGGGAGGGATATAGCGATGGTGAGACGCGGGCGGAAGAGCAGAGGCATGTTTGATCCCGGACTTATGAGAGAGGCCTTCTCGGACTCGTTCAAGAAGCTTGATCCGCGCGCCCTGTGGCGGAATCCTGTCATGCTGTCGGTCGAGGCCGGGAGTGTTATTACGACCGTCAATTTTCTCATAAACCTGGTGACCGGCAAGGGAGAGCCGGCCTGGTTCACGGGAACCATTTCCGCCTGGCTCTGGCTGACTGTCCTCTTCGCCACCTTTGCCGAATCACTGGCCGAAGGCAGGGGAAAGGCGCGGGCAGAGTCTATGAAGAAAACGCGGAAAGAGATCATGGCCAAAAAACTGAAAGAGCCGAATCCGGGAAGTCCGTACGAACTCATCTCATCCGCCGAGCTGAGAAAGGACGATCTTGTATTGGTTGAAACCAATGACCTGATAGCCGGAGACGGCGAGGTAATTGTCGGAGCGGCCCTTGTCAACGAAGCGGCGGTCACGGGTGAATCCGCGCCGGTGGTAAGGGAGTCGGGCGGAGACCGGAGCGCCGTGACAGGCGGGACCCAGGTCATTGCGAACAGCATCGTCGTGCGCATAACGGCAAACCCGGGCGAAACTTTTCTCGACAGGATGATTTCCCTCGTGGAGGGCGCCAAACGCAGGAAGACTCCTAACGAAATAGCTCTGGAAGTGCTGCTCATCGCGCTGACAGCTGTCTTTTTTCTGGTTGTGCTTAATCTGAGCCCATTGTCCATCTATAGCGTTGAGGCATCGGGGCAAGGGCATCCCGTAACTCTCGTGGTGCTTGTCGCGTTATTTGTCTGCCTGATACCTACAACGATTGCGGCGCTTCTGCCTGCAATCGGCATTGCCGGCATGGACCGGTTGTTTCAGAAGAATGTCATAGCCCTCTCGGGGAGGGCCATAGAGGCTGCCGGTGATGTAAACGTTCTGCTGTTGGACAAGACCGGCACCATCACGCTCGGCAATAGACAGGCGGTGGCCTTTATCCCCGTATCCGGCAGGTCTGAAAACGAAGTGGCTGAAGCAGCGCTAATGGCATCTCTGACCGATGAGACGCCTGAAGGAAGAAGCATCGTTGTCCTTGCAAAACAGAAGTACGACCTCCGCGTGAGGACGCTGCCGCAGGATGCGGAGAGCGTTCCATTCAGCGCCGATACGAGACTGAGCGGGGTGAATATCGATGGGCGGGCTTATCGCAAAGGGGCTTCGGATGCGATCGTGCGCTACGCAAAGGAAAAGGGCGGCGTGGTCCCGAAGGATATCGAGGGATATGTCGCCGAGATCGCAAAATCCGGCGGGACTCCGCTGGTGGTTAGCTGCGATAATGAGATACTGGGCGTCATCAATCTCAAAGACATATTAAAGGGCGGAATTCAGGAACGCTTCCGGCAGCTTCGCAGTATGGGCATAAAGACGGTGATGATAACAGGCGACAATCCCCTCACAGCCGCTGCGATTGCGGCAGAGGCACATGTGGATGATTTCCTCGCCCAGGCAAAGCCCGAAGACAAACTGAGGCTTATCAAGGAAAACCAGGAGCAGGGTTATATGGTTGCCATGACCGGCGACGGCACCAACGATGCCCCGGCCCTTGCCCAGGCCGACGTCGCGGTTGCAATGAACACGGGGACGCAACCTGCCCGGGAGGCTGCGAATATCATCGATCTGGACAGCAACCCTACAAAACTGCTTGATATTGTGGAAATAGGGAAACAGATCCTCATGACCAGAGGGACGCTCACAACCTTCAGCATTGCGAACGATGTGGCAAAATATTTCGCGATTATACCGGCGGCTTTTGCTACTATCTATCCACAGCTCGAGGTGCTCAACGTAATGCACCTTGCCAGCCCTCATAGCGCTATTCTGTCTGCTGTCATCTTTAACGCTATTATTATCCCGATGCTTGTGCCTCTGGCGCTTAAGGGGACTCGATACAGACCGATGGCCGCGGAGAGGCTGCTGATTTATAACCTGATTGTCTACGGGGTGGGCGGCCTCCTGGCGCCGTTTGTCGGGATTAAGGCCCTGGATCTTCTGATCAATACCTTTATCTAGTTGAGGTGCGAAGAATGAGACTCTTAAGAGCGTCTGTTATGTCTTTTATAATTCTTTCGTTACTGACCGGCGTTTTTTACCCCGGCATCGTAACGGTTCTTGCTCAGGCGATTTTTCCGCAGCAGGCGGGCGGAAGCATAGTCCGCAGTTCTGCCGGGGTTGCCATCGGATCTGCTCTGATCGGTCAGTCGTTCAGCGGTCCGGGATACTTCTGGACCCGGCCTTCCGCAACGGCTGATTATCCGTACAACGCCATGGCTTCAGGCGGCTCGAATCTTGGTCCGACTAACCGGGATCTGATCAAGGGGATTTTCGAACGGACTCAAATCCTGCGTAAATCCGGAATGCAGGGTCCACTACCCGGGGATATGGTGACAGCATCGGGCAGCGGTCTCGACCCGCACATCAGCGCTGAGAGTGCGGTCCTGCAGATACCCAGGATTGCAAGGGAACGACGCCTGTCTGAAGAAAGGGTCAAGGCGCTGGTGGATGACCATATTGAGCGGCGGCAGTTTGGCTTGCTGGGCGCTGACAAGTTCAATGTGCTGAAATTGAATCTCGCGCTGGACGGCATTGGGCATAATGGCTGAGGAGGATTACAAAAGACCCTCACCGGAGGCGCTCCTTGAGGTTGCCCAAAAGGCCGAGATATCCGAGAAACGCGGGAAATTGACCATTTACTTTGGCTCGGCACCCGGCGTGGGGAAGACCTATACCATGCTTGCGGATGCAAGAATCAGGAAACGGGAGGGTGTCGATGTCGCGGTCGGCTATGTAGAGACCCACGGACGGGCAGAGACCGATGCGCTCCTCGAAGGTCTGGAGATAATCCCACCTCTGGTGATCAAGT
>DATHCU010000006.1:0-9260 GCA_035319385.1 Thermodesulfovibrionales bacterium | reverse complement strand
GACTCCGCACTCAGCCCGGCAAGGTCAACGAGTTTTTCTTCCGAATACTCCTGCACGGAAATGCCGTCCGAACCCATGATGATCGCTGACACGGCGCCATCAACCTGTTGGACCGTCTCCTTAAGTATTTCCTGAAAACTCATCGCGCCTCTTTCTGATGCCATCGAGAAAACCGTCCAGCTTCGATACCAGTTCCTCTTTATCTTTGCCGAGAAGTTTGAGAAGCACCCTCAGCTCTTCGATACGCTGAAGGACCTGTTTGTTAGCAGTATCCCTCGATAGTATCTTTCTGTAAATATTCATAGCAGAAAAATACTTGCCTTCCATAATATATTTGTCCGCATTTCCGATGGTCAGCCCCTCATCCCCGCGAAGGTCCTTTTCCTCAATGCCTGCGAGTTCCTTTTCAGTAGGTTCTGCAACGGCAAAGGCATCATCGAAAGAAAGAGTCTCATCTTCATGGATATCTGATCCTCCACCCCTCTCAACAGGGCCGGTCATAGTGATTTCTTCTGCTGCATCCGGCCCAGCCTCTTCTTTCCCCTGAGTCTCATACAGAGGTTTCCACAAATCCGGACCCGATTCTTCGAGGGATGGCTCTGCTTCGCCCTCACCCATTCTACTCACAGATTCCGCATGGGCTTTCCATATATCCGCATCTTCTCTGCTGATTAAAGGCTCAACTGTTTCTTCGTCTTTAAGCCCGGGAATAACGTCGGAAGGAATCGCCTCTATCGCTTCTTCACCCAGTGAGAGTTCGCCGATTTCAATCTCAGCCCCTGCCGGCTCTTCACTTGGAACCACAAACGTGAACTGTTCTTCTGCGGCTTCCTCGTCCAAAGGAATCTCCGTCAGGCTCTCGGTATCAACTTCTTCAGGCGTCACCGCCGGAGGAGTTTCACTCTCTATCGCCGATCCTTCCTGCACTTGTTCATATTCGTCCATCATGTGGATTTCAGCCGGGCTGGGCGTCTCAGGCTCCTTAACAGGCGGCTCTTCAATCTTGGCTGCGGGTTGCATCTCGAGTTCCGACAGGCCGCTTGAAGCCCATTCATCAAGGGGATTGAGTTTCAGGACCATATTGAATTCCCTGACAGCCTTCTCTTTTTCGCCCAAGTCCCGATAAATCTCCGCCAATTTCTTGTGGGCATAGAGATTGTCGGGGATCGCTCCGATCACCTTTTCAAATTCAGCCTGGGCTTCATGGAGCAGGCCCCTGTCAATGAATATCTTTCCGAGGGAAACACGGGCGCTAAGATAACCGGGTTGATGCTCAAGTCCGGTGGTGAGAACTTCAATGGCCTCATCGAGCATGCCGGCCTTTTTGTATTCTTCCGCGAGCGGGACAAACAGTTTAGAATTCGGATCTCTGCTTATCTTTTCCTTGAGTCTTTCTATATCTTCAAGCGCCATAGTATGTCCAAATTTTCAACCAAAAAGAAAAAAAAGTCAAGTTTTGATTTTCACCGCCCTGTCAAGCACGGAATCCGCAACAGCATCCTTGCTCATCAGAGGAAGACTCAGGTCTTGTTCCTTGTCGATGATAACGACTTTGTTTGTTGCCACATCAAATCCTGCGCCCTCTGCCGTAACATCATTGAAGACGATCATATCCATCTTCTTATCTCTCATCTTCCGTCTTGCTCTTTCCAGATTGTGGCCTGTTTCCGCTGCAAAACCGATAATAAACAGCCGGGTCTTTTTCTTTCCTGCTTCACGAATGATGTCGCGTGACTTTATTAATTTTAGGTTAAGTTCATTGGATTTGTTGATCTTGAGTTCAGCCTTTGCTTCCGGCCTGAAATCGCAGACTGCCGCCGACATTATCAGCATGGTTGAATGAACAGCGTGTTCGTTCACGGCCTTCAGCATATCTTCCCCTGTTTCAACGGGGATGAAGGAGACGCCTTTCGGCGGAAGAAGATGCGAGGGGCCGCTGATCAGGGTTACATCAGCTCCGCGCCTGTACGCGGCTTTTGCTAATGCATATCCCATCTTCCCGGAAGACCGGTTTGAGAGGAACCTCACAGGGTCGATGTACTCCCTCGTAGGTCCCGCCGTTATGAGGACTCTTTCCCGCAGGAGGTCCTTCTTCGATAGCGCAGACTCTATCGCATCAACGATGTCGGGCACCTCAGCAAGCCTGCCTATGCCTTCCTCACCGCACGCAAGCGCCCCCTTCTCGGGCCCTATCTGGTGCACTCCACGGGAAAGCAGCCTCCCCAGGTTCTCCTTCACGACAGGATTTTCGTACATTCTCCAGTTCATCGCCGGGGCGAGGACGACATTGCAGTCGAGTGCAAGAAGGCACGTGCTGAGAAGATCGTCAGCAATGCCGTTAGCAAACTTGCCTATGATATTTGCAGTAGCAGGGGCTATGGCCATCACGTCAGCGCCTGAAGGGAGGGTAATATGTGCCATGGGACTGCTGAAGAGGTTTGAATAAACAGGATTGCCCGAAGCTGTTTCAAGGCTCAGGGCGGTAACAAAACGTTCGGCTGCCTCGGTCATGATCACTTTAACCGAGGCGTTCTCTTCCCTGAGCCTTCTGACTAAATCAATCGCCTTATAAGCTGCAACACCACCGGTAACGCCAAGGAGTACGGATTTATTCTTCAGCACCTTCTTCTTGCTTTTCGACAAACAGACCTTCAAGGGCCTTCTTATCCATGGTCTCCTTCTCGGTAAGGTACACCTTCAGGTCTTTCTCGAATTCTGTGAGGTCCTCGTTCGTTACTTCTCTCTTCTTCTCCTCAAGCAGCTTTCTGTAGTCGAATTTCTTAGCCTCTTCCTTGGCCTTCTTGGCCTCGTCTCCGATCAGGAATTCGACGGTATTCTCTATAGTCTCCTCGAGCGCGATGGTGCTGACCTTTTTCGATTTTGTCTTGACCCTGTGGTCAGCTCCCAACGCAAGTTCTTTGGCCCTCTGGGCGGCTATCGCTATCAGCCTGAATCTTCCGTCTATTTTCGAATGGTCATATTCAATCGGCAAAGAAATAATGTCCATAATACTACTGTTCCTCCCGTGTAAAAAACATTTCTTCCATCCAGAGCGGATCGATAACAGTCGCTCGCGCTCTGTGACAGACAATTATTGCTTCGAATTCCCCGAGGGCTTCCTCAAGGATATCGTTAATTATAACATAATCATACGCAGGGTATGTCCTTATTTCGTCAATCGCCCTCTTCAGCCTCTTTTCAATCTCGGTCCCGGAGTCGGTCATCCTCTTCAGGAGCCTCTCCTTCAGCACATCAAAAGACGGAGGAAGAATGAAGATATATATGCCGTTTTCGTGCTCCTTCCTTAACTGTGCCGCTCCCTGTACATCTATGTCCAGAATAACGTCGTATCCCTCCTCCGCAAGCATCTCCGTCCTTTTTCTCGAAGTGCCGTAGAGTTCTCCGTGAACCTCAGCCCATTCAAGAAATCCGTTGTGTTCTATCAAGTCTCTGAATTCATCTGTGCTCACAAAAGTGTAATCGACGTCATTGACTTCCCCGCGACGCGGACGTCTGGTGGTATACGAAACCGAAAATCTCAGGTCTGGCATCTTTTCGATGAGTCTTCTGCACAACGTCGTTTTCCCGGCTCCCGAGGGCGCAGAGACTATGTAAAGGGACCCCCTACTCTTCTTCTGCAAAGTCCATCGCCCCTTCCAGGAACCTCTGCGTAATCGTCTCAGCCTGAATCGCGGATAAGACAATATGGTTGCTGTCGGTCACGATTATCGAGCGTGTACGCCTGCCTTCCGTAGCGTCGACAAGGCGACCCGTCTTCTTGGCCTCTTCCCTCAATCTCTTCATCGGGGCAGAGCCCGGAGTTACAATAGCCACCACCCTGGACGCAGCCACAACATTCCCAAAGCCGATATTGACCAATACCGGAGTGAGCTCACCTTTTTTCATAAATGCTCCCTTTCAAAAGACTTAGAACTACCACAATTAAGGCCACATTGCATCTGCCGTTCTCTGTTGCTATTGAATGTTCTGCACCTGCTCCCGAATCTTTTCGATCTCTGTCTTCATATCAATTACAAGACTCGATATCGAATAATCGGCAGACTTGTACGCCAGGGTATTCACCTCTCTCCCCAGTTCCTGAAGGATAAAATCGAGTTTCTTTCCCGCTACATCCCCGGTGTTCAGAATCTCAGAAAACTGTTTGATGTGGCTCTCTATCCTTGTTATCTCTTCAGAGACATCGAGCTTGTCCGCAAGGATAGCCGCCTCCTGGAGCACTCTGTTGGAATCAATCGCCTCTGCGTCAAGAACCTGCTTTAGCCTTTCGGTGAATTTCTCCCTAAGCCGTGGAACTTCATCAGGGGCCCGGGATTTTACCCTTTCGTTCATTCCCTTCAAATATCCTATCCTCTTGATCAGGTCCTCCCCGAGAATACTGCCCTCATGGGATCTCATAGCGTCGAGACTTCTGACAGCTTCCTCGACAGCAGACATCAGCTCATGGACATCATAGTCCGGCTCCTCTTCCATGAGCATCTCTTTGTAGCCCGCAATGGTCTCCATGGTTATCTCTCCTGGGATCAGCAGATCTCTCTGCAGGGTCTGGAGTGCGGAATAGATATTCTTCGCCATTTCCCGGTTTATCGAAAACCTCGAGGATTTCTCCTTGTTTACCGCGATAACGATATCGAATCTGCCTCTGAGGAACTTCCCTTTCACCATGTTTCTGATAGGTATCTCGTGCTGATTCAAGTAAGCCGGCATCTTGATAAAGATATCGAGGTATCGGTGATTCAAGGACCGGATTTCGACAACAAAAGTGTCGTTGGCGCCGCTGCCGAACCCTGTCATACTTTGTATCATGTTATAAAATATAATGGAGTCTGATGATTTAGTCAAATAGCTGCTTCACGCAGCCTGGATTATTGGCACCGGTCATCCGGTTGCGAAGGATGTCAGGAGTTTCTGACCGTTCAGCGCAAAGCATAGACAAAAAAATGAGTACAGTGTCAGGAGCGGATGCTTAAGAGACGGCAGATAGTTTTTTTAAATCTACCTTATTTAATCTGCTTATAATTTGCTTTTGAATCATTAGCTTAGGCTTGCAAAAATGACAAATATGAACTAAAATGAGTTGTCAAAACCAAGTGGAGGATTAATGAAATGGCTGAAATGATGGAAATAAGATGGCACGGCAGAGGTGGGCAAGGAACGGTTACTGCTGCGAAAGTCCTCGCAGATGCTTGCCTGAGCGGAGGACGGCATGTACAGGCTTTTCCAGAATACGGTCCTGAAAGGGCAGGAGCTCCGCTGAGAGCCTATAACCGGATTAGTTCGCACGAACTTAGGATGCATTGCCCGGTGCTTCAGCCGCAGGTCGTAAGCATTGTTGATGCAACGCTGCTCGACAGTGTCAATGTTGCCGAAGGCGCCAAGGAAAACGCTGTATTCGTAGTTAATACTTCCAGGGACGTTAAAGACATCAGAGCTAAACTGAATGCCGGGCCTGGTCAGAAGGTATATGTGATCGACGCAACGAAGATCGCAATTGATTGCATAGGAAGGGCGATGCCCAATGCTTCCATGCTGGGAGCGGTCATCAAGGCTACGGGATTGGTGACTCTTGAACACCTTCTTGAAGACGTCAGAAAGAGTTTTGGGAAGAAGTTTGCGCAGAAGATCATAGACGGCAATCTGGAAGCAACCAGACGCGGGTATGAGGAGGTAAAAGAGGGATGAAACTCAAGAATTGGAAGGAAGTGACGCCCGGATCAGTTATTAAGGAAGCGGGGAATTCGGTAAAATTCAAGACCGGCTCATGGAGGTCTTTCAAGCCCGTATGGGTGGAGGAAAACTGCATACAGTGTCTCTTTTGCTGGCTTTATTGCCCTGACATGGCAATAAAGGTAAAGGACGGCAAGCGTGCTGAATTTGACTACGACTACTGCAAGGGCTGCGGCATCTGCGCCCTTGAATGCCCCGGGAAGAAGGGGAAGAAAGCTATCGTAATGGTTGAGGAGGGGAAATAATGGCCAAGATTGTTGCTGTAACCGGAAATGAGGCGGTCGCCAACGCGCTGAGGCAGGTGAACCCTGACGTATGCGCTGCCTACCCCATAACACCTCAGACTGACATGATGCAGAGGTTCTCCAGCTTCGTATCTGATGGAAAGGTAAAGACGGAGATCATACTTGTTGAGAGCGAGCACAGTTCTATGAGCGCATGCGTCGGCGCATCCGCTGCGGGCGGTCGCGTCATCACCGCCACGTCATCCCAGGGTCTCGCCCTTATGTATGAAATATTATATATCGCATCCGGCACGAGACTTCCGATAGTGATGCCGGTCGTCAACAGGGCTTTGTCAGCCCCTCTCAATATCCACGGCGACCATTCGGATGCAATGGGTGCAAGAGACACCGGGTGGATACAGATCTGGTCTGAGAATGCACAGGAATCGTACGACAATGCTATTCAGGCTTTTCGAATTGCGGAGCATATGGATATCAGGCTCCCTGCCATGATATGTCTCGACGGCTTTATCATAAGTCATTCTATCGAGAGACTCGAATATCTCGAGGATGAAGAGGTACAGAAGTTCGTCGGCGAATTCAAGACCGTCAATCCGCTCCTCGATCTGGAACATCCGGTCAGCTTCGGACCCCTGATCCTTCCGGACTATTACATGGAATACAGAAGGGCCCAGGCCGAGGTTGCCGACAAGGTCGCCAAAGTAACGCGGGAGGTTGCGGCTGAGTTCGAAAAGCTTTCAGGGAGGAAATACGGTTTGTTTGATGCCTACAGGCTCGACGATGCGGAGATCGGGATTGTGATCCTTAATTCTGCGGCTGGAACTTCAAAGGATGTCATAGACAATTTCAGGGCAAAAGGTATCAAGGCCGGACTTCTGAAGCCCAGACTTTACAGGCCTTTTCCGTTCGCTGAAGTCGGCGAGGCATTGAAACACCTGAAGGCTGTCTGCGTTCTCGACAGGGCGGATGCCTTCGGCGCTTCATTCGGGCCTGTTTACCTGGACATCGCAGCGAGCCTTTATCCTTACAAAGAGAAGCCGATACTGATAAACAAGATCTATGGACTCGGCGGCAGGGATTATCTGCCGCAGCACGCTGAGGATACGCTCAACGAACTTGTGGGAATAGCAAAATCCGGAAGCTTCAAGATAGCCAAGGAATATATAGGAGTGAGGGAATAATATGGCAAACGTACTTACTTTAAAATCAATCTCCCAGAAAGAGGTTTTATTGGCCCCGGGTCACAGGATGTGCGCTGGCTGCGGAGCACCGACCGTTGTGAAGATGGTCCTTCTGGCATCAGATTATCCCATTGTGGCGGCGAATGCGACAGGATGTCTTGAGGTCTCGACCTGCATATCTGACTATACGTCATGGAAGATCCCCTGGATCCACAATGCATTTGAGAATGCCGCAGCGACCCTCTCCGGCGTAGAGACAATGTACCGTTCCCTGAAAAAACAGGGGAAAATCGACAAGGAAGTGAAATTCATCGCCTTCGGAGGCGATGGAGGCACCTACGACATCGGCTTTCAGAGTCTTTCTGGCGCCATGGAAAGAGGCCACGATATGCTTTACATCTGCTATGACAACGGCGCATACATGAACACGGGAATTCAGAGATCAAGCGCGACACCATACGGTGCGGATACGACAACGAGGCCGGCGGGCAGCGTCATTCCAGGAAAGACTGAGATAAGGAAGAACCTTACGAAGATCATGGCCGCCCACAATATTCCCTATGCCGCACAGGCATCTCCCAGCCACTGGATGGACCTCATGAAGAAGGTCCGGAAGGCCTTAGACACAAAAGGCCCGAAGTTCATGAATATCATATCCTCATGCAACAGGGGGTGGAGGTCGCGGACCGATGACGCCATATCTCTGACCAGGATCGCGGTTGAGACCTGCTATTGGCCGCTGTATGAGATCGAAAACGGGGCACTGAAAGTGACTTTCAAACCCAAGGAGAAGAAGCCGATCACCGAATTTCTGCAGGCACAGGGAAGATTCAAGCACCTTTTCAAACCTGAAAACGAATGGATACTCAAGAAGATACAGGAAGATATCGACAAGGAATGGGATAGGCTTCAGAAGGAAGAAGCCTGTTTTGCATCTTGATTATCAGCTCTTATTTGTGATAGTTTAACACCATGGTTGGCTCCGACCTTGTAATGTATGAGGAGGAATTCCATCGCATAGATGCAGAGCTGAAGAAGCTGCATCAGCAGGCGAATTCCAAGGTGGTATTCCTTGTCGACAAGAATGGGCAACTCATAGCGTCAGCGGGCGATACGCACGACCTCGACACCACATCTCTCGCTTCACTTACAGCGGGCAACATAGCCGCAACCGGTGGCATTGCGCGCCTCCTGGGCGAAAAGGAATTCACGATACTTTTCCACGAAGGTGAAAAGGACAACATCCATATCTCCCTGATCGGCCAGAGAATAATACTTGTGGTGATTTTCGACAGCCGCTCCTCGCTGGGACTGGTGAGGCTTAGAGTGAAGAAGGCATCGGAGACCCTGGCCGGGATATTCGAAGAAATCACAGAAAAGGTTGAAAAGGAAAAGGGAGAGGGCAAATTGGAGGAAGCCCTCTTTGCGGAGATTAGCGACGAAGACATAGACAATCTCTTCAGGTAGGTACTGCCCAAGTGTCCTTCATAAACTACTCCTCCAGGGAAATAAACTGCAAGATTGTCTACTACGGCCCCGGCCTCTGCGGAAAGACCACGAACCTCCAGTATATCTACAGGAGAACCAACCCCGAACAGAAAGGCAAGCTCATATCGCTGGCAACAGAGACCGAGAGAACCCTCTTCTTTGACTTTTTGCCTTTGGCCCTCGGAGACATAAAGGGGTTCAAGATCCGTTTTCATCTCTATACAGTGCCGGGCCAGGTCTTTTATGCCGCAAGCAGAAAACTCATCCTGAAAGGAGTTGACGGTGTGGTCTTCGTGGCCGACAGCCAGATCGAGAGGATGGAGTCAAATATCGAGAGCATTGATGATCTGAAGATAAATCTGGCCGAACAGGGTTATGAGCTGGACAAACTGCCCTTTGCCATTCAGTACAACAAGAGGGACCTCCCGAATGTTGTTCCTGTTGCAGATATGGACAAGCTGCTTAACTACAGGCAAGTGATATGGTTTGAAGCGGTCGCGGTCACCGGAAAGGGAGTCTTCGAAACCCTGAAGGCCGTGGCCAAACAGGTCCTGTTTGAACTGAAGAAACACTATTAGACCGATGTGTGTGCAGTCCCTCC
>DATHCU010000005.1:0-4434 GCA_035319385.1 Thermodesulfovibrionales bacterium | reverse complement strand
ACGACGCTTTTAAGGGCGATTCTCGGACTTGCAAAGCCTGCATCAGGCACTATCCGAATTTTCGGAAAGAGTCCGGATAAAGTCCTGAAATCGGGGAGTGTCTTCGGTTATCTTCCGCAGATTTCAAAAATATCTGCCGATTTCCCCGTGAGGGTGATCGATGTCGTCATGATGGGCCGTTACGGCAGGGTGGGCATGCTCAGATGGCCCGGTGAAGAGGACAGGAAGAAATCGCTGGAGTATATCGCGATGATGGGAATCGAGGACCTGAAGAATGTCCCGTTCGGGCAGTTGTCGGGGGGGCAGCAGCAGAGGGCATCGATAGCTCGAGCCCTTGCGGGTGAGCCGAAGATACTGATCCTTGATGAACCCAACACAGGAATAGATGTGATAGGGCAGGAAGATTTTTATCATCTGCTGAAGGGGCTGCAGAAGAGATTTCAGATCACGACCCTGATGGCCTCCCACGATATCGGGGCCATCACAGCTTATGTGGATGAAATAGCATGTCTTAACAATACGTTCCACTATCAGGGCAGCCCTGTGGGGGCTCTGAGTGAAGACGTGCTGACCGGCCTGTACGGCAAGAATGTCGACCTTCTAATGCATACGGATGTCTGCGAAAAATGCGAGCGGCTGAGGAGAACATAAGAGATGCCCGAGGCTTTCAGCGCTTATTTCATGCAGAAGGCATTGCTCGTCGGCGTTGCGATCAGTCTGCTGGCCGGCCTTGTCTCGGTCTTTGTGGTCCTCAGAAAGATGTCGTTCATAGGGGCCGGTATCTCTCACGCGGCGTTTGGCGGAGTGGCCATCGGTTTCTTTACGGGCCTTAATCCTGTAGTGACGTCTGTTGGTTACGCGATAGCCGTTGCCCTCGGTATAGAATTGGTGACTCGCAGGGGCAAGGTCTCGGAGGATGCATCGATAGGCATATTCTTCGCCAGTTCCATGGCCCTCGGAGTTCTGCTCATCAGTCTTTCTAGAAATTATACGCTCGACCTGTTCGGTTATCTTTTTGGAAACATCCTCGCTATCACTGAAAGTGAAGTGATTCTCTCCGTAGTGCTGGCAGTGTTGGTAATCGGTATCATCCTGCTCTTCCTTAAAGAGATTTTTATGACGACTTATAATGAAGAAATAGCTCTTGTCAGCGGTATCCCGGTCAGGGCGATCAACACCGTGTTTCTCATAGCCCTTGCCGTCTCGATCGTCATATCGATGAAGATAGTGGGCATCATTCTCATCTCAGCCCTGCTCGTAATACCAGGCGCCACAGCCCGCCTTTTTGCGAAAAGCCTTTCTTTTATGATAGCAGCCTCCTGCGGGGTCGCGGTGTTTTCAACAGTTGTCGGCCTGTTCCTCTCCTATGAATTCGATGTAGCGCCGGGCGGCGCTATTGTGCTCACTGCAACTTCGGTGTTTTTACTGGCGCTTTTTGTGAAACGCGGGAGATAGAGGTCTGTTATGGATCTGCAGGAACTTCTGGATATCATGGCTCGCCTTAGATCGGAGAAAGGCTGTCCGTGGGATAAGGTGCAGACGAGGGAAACCCTGAAACCCTATATTATTGAGGAGGCTTACGAGGTCATTGAGGCCATCGAAGAAAAGGACCCTGAGAAAATAAAGGAAGAACTGGGGGATCTGCTCTTTCAGATAGTATTCCAGTCCCAGGTAGCCATGGAGAACAAGGAATTTAATATGGCCGATATTATTGAGCGGGTCGGCCGGAAGATGGTATCGAGGCACCCGCATGTTTTTGGAAGCGCCGACTGCAGGACGCCGGATGAGGTTGTTGCGCAGTGGGAGGTCCTGAAGAAGCACGAAGGCAAGCTCAGGGATTCCATTCTGGAGGGTGTACCCTCCGCTCTGCCGTCGCTGCTCAGGGCTCACAGGTTGCAGAAGCGGGCGGCGGGTGCCGGTTTCGACTGGGAGAAGATCGACGATGTCCTGAAGAAACTGGACGAAGAAATAACCGAGTTCAAGGAGGCGTTAGAAATCGGGGACAAGGATTCTATCGAAGATGAACTGGGAGACATAATCTTTATGCTCGTAAATGTGTCCAGGTTTATAGGGGTTAATCCCGAAGACGCCCACAGGAAGGCCATAGGGAAGTTTGTCCGCCGCTTCCGCCATATAGAGAAGACTGCCGCTGCACAGGGCCGGACCCTGTCTGACATGACGCTCCAGGAGATGGACATGTTGTGGGATGAGGCAAAGGAGATGGAGATTTGACAAAGCCGCCCGGCCCTTCTTTCTTCAGCGATCGGATGAGACTTCCTGAGTGGCTGAGAACCGAAAGGGGCAAGGGGCTTCATGATACAAAAAAATTTTTGCGGAGTCTCGGTGTCTCTACGGTGTGTGAAGAAGCCCGATGTCCGAATATCGGAAAGTGTTTTTCAAAGCCTTCAGCCGCATTCATGATACTCGGATCAAGATGCACGCGTAACTGCGGTTTCTGTGCCGTGGAGTCGTCGCTTCCCGAAGCCCCTGACAGTGCGGAACCGGAGAAGGTTGCAATGGCCGCGAGAAAGATGGGATTGCGATATGTCGTGCTTACGTCGGTTACCCGTGACGACCTGGTGGACGGAGGAGCGGGACAGTTCGCAAAGACCGTTAGGGCTGTGAAGAGTTATCTTCCCAGCGCAAAAATAGAGGTTCTGACCCCTGATTTCGGAGGCAATCCGGACGACCTGATGAAGGTTTTGGACGCAAGACCTCATGTGTACAATCATAATGTCGAGACGGTACCGAGGCTGTATCCTCATGCAAGGCCGCTTGCCGATTACCGTCGCTCGGTCAGCCTGCTCGAATACGCAAAGAAGACTGCTCCCGATATCCGCGTCAAATCCGGACTCATGCTGGGTCTAGGCGAGTCCATGCCCGAGGTCTACGAGGTGCTCGCAGACCTTCGCAGTTCGGGGTGTGACGTCATTACGATAGGACAGTACATGAGGCCATCAAGGGTGAACCTGCCTGTCGCTGAATACGTGAAGCCCGAGACATTCGAAAGACTGCGCCAGGTCGCTCTGTCGATGGGATTCAGTTATGTTGCTTCTGCTCCGCTCGTGAGGAGTTCAATGAACGCGGAAGAGATGTATAATATCAGATAACAGCTTTTTGCAGATTCTTATGACTTTGAGATTCACAGGAGAGAGGGGATATGTTCGAGTTTAACAGAATCAAGAGGCTCCCGCCGTATGTATTCAGCATTGTCAACAACCTCAAAATAGAAGCAAGACACCGGGGCGAAGATATTATCGATCTTGGCATGGGCAACCCTGACGGACCAACGCCGAAACACATTGTCGATAAGTTATGTGAGGCATCAAGAAAGTCGAAGAACCACAGATATTCGGCTTCAAAGGGCATTACTCAGCTGAGACATGCCGTATGCGAATGGTACGCGCGGCGTCATGATGTCATGCTGGACCCGGAGACAGAGGCTTGTGTGACCATTGGTTCCAAAGAAGGCCTTTCTCATCTGGCCCTGGCCATCATCAGTCCGGGTGATGTCGCCCTGACGCCGACGCCGGCTTATCCGATACATCCGTACAGCATAATAATAGCCGGCGGAGAAGTGCGGAGCATCCCTATAGGACCGGGCATAGAATTCTTTGAAGAGATGGAGAAGGCCTATAAATCTTCCTGGCCGAGGCCGAAGGTCCTCATAATAAATTTCCCTCACAATCCAACGACGCAGGTCGTTGAGGGGCTTGATTTCTTTACAAAGGTGGTGGACTTCGCGCGTGAAAACGATCTGATTGTCCTGCACGATCTTGCCTATGCCGATCTTGTCTTCGACGGATATGAGGCGCCGAGTTTCCTTCAGGCCCCGGGCGCGAAGGACGTTGGGGTCGAGTTCTTTTCACTGACCAAGAGCTATAACATGGCAGGATGGAGAGTGGGGTTTTGCGTGGGAAACCGCGATATAGTGGGTGCCCTGATAAAAATAAAGAGTTACCTGGACTACGGCATGTTTCAGCCCATACAGATTGCCAGCATAGTGGCGTTAAGAGGCCCGCAGGCATGTGTGAGGGAGATAAGCAAGACCTATGAATCCAGGCGCGATATCCTGATAAAAGGGCTTCACAAGGCCGGCTGGAATGTGCCCCCGCCAAAGGCGACAATGTTTGTCTGGGCGGAAATCCCCGAGCGCTTCAAGTACCTGGGATCTCTTGAATTCACGAAGATGCTGATCAAAGAGGCTGGCGTGGCTGTATCGCCCGGCATCGGATTCGGAGAGGGCGGCGACGGCTTTGTCAGGTTTGCGCTTGTCGAGAATGAGAACAGGATCAGGCAGGCCACCAAAGGTATTAAGAAGGTAATGAACAGATGAAGATTCTTGTGCCAAATTATTAATAGAGGGGAGTGTCGATATGAAGAAGGAGAATATTAATGTCGGTATCATAGGTTTTGGGATAGTCGGCAGCGGGA
>DATHCU010000004.1:0-6390 GCA_035319385.1 Thermodesulfovibrionales bacterium | reverse complement strand
TCCTCTATTTGCTATACTTTGATCAGACGCACAGGGTTGCAGTCGAAAGGAGGGTTCAATGGCAAGAATCGCAGGGTTATGTTTAGTGTTTTTGCTTTTGTTTTCGGGATGTGTGTTTAATATGTCTCTGGCACCCGAGACAAAACCCCTGGAGGAGAAGCTGGTTGAAGGCGCGGGCAAGCAGAAGATACTCCTTCTTGATCTGGACGGGATGATCTCCTTCAAGGAAGAAAAAGGCATAATGGGGATTGTGAAGAAGCCTTCAAAGGTAGCCTTCTTTAGAGAGGCCCTCCTCAAGGCGGAAAACGAGCCGGACATCGCAGCGGTTATTGTTCGGATCAACTCTCCCGGTGGAGGCGCTGCGGCGAGCGATACGATTTATCATGAGATTATGAAGTTCAAAGAAAAGAAGAAGGTGCCTGTCGAGGCCTTCATAATGGAACTCGGATCATCTGGTGGCTACTATGTTGCGTCAGCCTGCGACCGTATAGTCGCGAGTCCGGCAGCGATAACTGGAAGCATCGGGGTCATCGCAGTGAAATTCAACGTTGACGGTCTTCTCTCGAAGATAGGCGTATCAGAGGAGACATACAAATCGGGAGCAAAGAAGGATTTCTGGATGCCCTTCCGCCCGAGTACTCCGGAAGAGAAGAAGATGATGCAGGGGGTAATCGATAAGCTCCATGCCCGGTTTGTGGACGCAGTCTACTCAAACAGGAAGAGTGTTCTCACCAAAGATGAAGTCAGGGCGCTGGCCGATGGCCGGATACTCACGGCCGATGAGGCCCTTGAAGCCAGACTGATTGACAGGGTGTCGTACCTGGATGAGACGATCAGCACGATGAAGTCGTCTCTAAACCTTGCGCAGGCGCAGGTGGTGACCTATGAAAGACCGAAGACCTTCAAGTCCAATATCTACTCCGAGACTGCCGGAGCGGTACCACAGTCGATAAACCTCCTTTCGATAAATGCGGAGGACTTCTCTCTATTCTCCGGCACTCAGTTCATGTACCTCTGGAACCCGTGAGGGCATATTGATGAAAAAGATCAGGGCTTTCGTCTTCCAGTTGGAAATACTCTGGATCCCCCGGCCAAACCGGAGGAAGACAGAAAACAACCACCGTCAAAGACCATTGTGAGGGCATGATTTGGTCCTATTCTCCAGATTTTTAGAATTTAGAAGGAGGAGGTGTGAATTATGAAAGCAATCTGCGTGCGTGAATTCGGGCCGCCGGAGGTCATGAAGGTGGACGAACTGGAAGACCCGAAACCTGGGTTTGCGGAGGTTGTAGTAAAGATCTACGCGGCCGGCGTTAACCCCGTCGACACCTATTTGCGTTCGGGAAGTTATTCTCCGGGTCCTGTCCTACCATATATCCCGGGGATGGACGGCGCTGGTGTCATCGAAGCGGCGGGTGAGGGCGTAGAAAGTCTCCGTGGGGGACAGGGTATACGTGGCTGGGACATTGAGCGGGACCTATGCGGAAAAGGCGCTCTGCAAAGAATCCCAGGTGCATCCTCTGCCGGACAAGATCAGCTTTGAACAGGGCTCGGGCGTCAATGTCCCGTATTCTGCAGCCTACCATGCCCTTTTTAATCGCGCCAGGGCGAAGCGCGGGGAGACCGTTTTGGTCCACGGGGCTGACGGCGGTGTCGGCATAGCATCCGTACAGCTGGGGCGGGCGGCAGGACTCAGGGTCATCGGAACATGCAGTTCCGATCTCGGACAGATACTGGTCAAAGAGCAGGGGGCCGATTATGCCCTGAGCCACAATTCCCCCGAACACACGGGCGAGATCATGAAAATAACAGAGGGGCGCGGCGTTGATGTGGTACTGGAGATGCTTGCCAACGTGAATCTCGGAAAGGACCTCGGCATACTGGCAGAAAACGGCAGGGTGGTGATAATAGGCAGCAGGGGTAATGTGGAGATCAATCCTAGGGACATCATGAGCAGGAATGCGTCAGTTCTGGGGATGCTGCTTCTGAAATTATCGGAGCGTCAGCTTCTGGACATACATGCAGCCCTGGCGGATGGACTGAAAAATAGCGCTGTTCGCCCGGTAATAGGCAAGAAATTTCCTTTATCAGAGGCTGTCCAGGCGCATCATGAAATAATGGAAGGCGTTTCCTACGGGAAGATGGTCCTGATTCCATAGAAGAGGTGTATTACGGATTACTATTTACCCGGCAAGGTAATACTTCAATATCGTCATTATCCGGCTTGACCGGATAATCCAGAAGGCGTTGAAAACACTGGATTCCCCGATCAAGTCGGGGAATGATAACCCCGAGACTTTCATATATTTGCTTGCCGTGTTAATAGCTTGAGAAGTATCCCAGTTCATCCGGTTTCCAGCCGTAATCTCCGATAAGCGGAACAAAGACGCAAGGAGTGTGATATTCTTCCTTTAGCCCGCCTTTTGTTTTCCGGACCTTCAGCAGCTCTTGTGAAGTGCGGTCCCCGACCGGGCCCAGGATAATTCCTCCGTCCGCCAATTGTTCGATCAAAGGTTGCGGCATTCTGGGAGCGCCGGCGGTAAAGATGATCCTGTCAAAAGGCGACTTTTCAGGCCATCCCAGCGTCCCATCTGTAACCGTTATGCGGATGTTGTCATAACGCAGGGAATGGAGTCTCTTCCCTGCTGCCTCCGCGAGTTCGGCAACCCGCTCGACTGTGTATACATCTTTTGCAAGTTCAGCAAGGATGGCAGCCTGATAACCCGAACCGGTGCCAATTTCGAGCACCTTTTCGTCTCCGTTGAGTTCGAGCAGTTCGGTCATCACGGCAACCATGTATGGCTGAGAGATGGTCTGGCCTTCGCCGATCGAAAGAGCCATATCGTCATAAGCCCTCTCCTGAATGGCTTCGGGCACGAAGAGATGTCTCGGTACCCTGCCCATCGCCTCCAGAACGCGCTTGTCCGAAATCCCCCTCGGAATAAGCTGAGTCCTGACCATCGATTCCCGTAACTGTTTAAAGTCCATGGCGCATATTACCTGCTTATTATTCAGTGTATCACAGCTCCTTATCCAGTTTCTGTCGCGGAAGAATGAAAATGCGAAAGAGAAAGCCGGATTGCTTCGTCGAAGACTCCTAAGAATGACGAACGTTGCCGCGACAGAAACAATCTATTTGATAAAACTCCCGATGTTCAGTTTGAGCCGTTCCTTCAGGAAGCTCATCGCCTCATAATTCGTGAGGTCCAGGTGGATAGGCGTTATCGATACATAGTTGTCAAGAATGGCCTGGATGTCCGTATCCTCACCGTGTTCCCAGAATGGTCTTCCCCCTCCGATCCAGTAGTGTTTTTCGCCATGGGGGTCAAATGTCTCGTGAACTGAACCCTCGTAGACCCTTTTACCCTGACGCGTGAACTTGATCCCTTTGATGGATTTCAGAGGTGCGTCAGGCACGTTGACATTCAACAACGTATCATACGGCAATGAATTATCGAGGATATATCTGCCTATCTCTCCGGCGACTTTCGCTGCGGCGCCGAAATTCAGGGGCCGGGCAGGTTTCGGGGAGATAACCAGGGAGACGGCAAAGGCAGGTATCCCCATTATCGTGCTCTCTATGGCTGCGGAGACAGTGCCCGAGTATGTGACATCATCTCCAAGATTTGCGCCCTTGTTTATTCCGGACACGACAAAGGCGGCTTTGTCGGGGAGAATCTTGTTGATTGCCACGGCAACGCAATCAGTCGGTGTTCCGTTGACGCTATAGACGTGGTCTCGAAGCAGCTCGACCCGGAGGGGTTTGTGCATCGTCAGCGCATGGCTCACCGCGCTCCGTTCCCTGTCCGGTGCCACCATATAGGCCTCGCCGATTTCCTGCATGGCCTCAAAGAGAGAAATCAATCCCGGAGAATGCACCCCATCATCATTTGTAACCAGAATTATCGGCATTGACATTATTGTATCAGAATAATGTCAAATCAGAAATGCGGGAGACAATGACTCTCGATCGCTTTATTCATTTGTTCGTCTGACATCCCGCATCCAGTGGATAATGAGGGCTAAGAATTGGCAGATACAGGCCTGTCGAGGACCTCGCGCACTTTTCTCAGGAGTTCGTGCGGCGAGACGGGTTTCAGTATGAGATCGATGTCTTCGGTATCTATGCCGGTCTTTTGCATGATGTCGGCCGTATAACCGCTCATGAAGATTGCCCTGACAAGCGGATCAATCCTTCTTATCTCTCTGATGCATTCCCCGCCGTTCATCTTTGGCATAATCGCATCGAGGATCAGAAGCTGTACGGTATCCCGCCTTTCCTTGAAGAGAGTAATAGCTTCAGCCCCATCCACCGCTTCGATCACCTGGTAGCCGGCATTTGCGAGTATCTTCTTGGTGAGTGCCCTCACCTGACTGTTATCTTCCGCGATCAGGATGGTTTCGGACCCGCCTCTAACATTGGCGAGGCTAGGACTCTCCTGGGCGTCTGTCTTTGTCTCAATCAAAGGCAGATATATCTTGAAGGTCGTGCCTTTGCCGACGTGGCTGTATACATTGACGTGCCCGCTATGCTGTTTGATAATGCCGTACACTATGGCAAGTCCGAGTCCGGTCCCCTTTCCGACCTCCTTTGTCGAGAAGAAGGGATCAAATATGGAATCCTTGATACTCTCGTCTATCCCTTCACCGGTGTCCTCAACTGAAATCATGGCAAAATCTGCCGCTTTGCCAAAACCGTGCATGCTCACGAAGTCATCATCGAGTCTTATGCGCTGAGTTGAGATGACCACGCTGCCGCCTCTGGGCATCGCATCCCGCGAGTTAGTAACGAGGTTCATCAGCACCTGCTCCATCTGTGTAATGTCCGCCATAACGGTTAGGTCTTCTTCGGTCAGGCGAATGGAGAGGTCCACATCTTCGCCGATGAGTCTTGTCAGTAGGCTCTTCATCCCCTGAACGACATCGTTTATGTTCAGCGGTTTGGGGCTCATCACCTGTCTCCTGCTGAATGTCAGAAGGGCCCTGGTTAGGTTGGCTGCCCTTTCAGATGAAGAGATTATCTCTCCTGCATAACTGAGCAGCGGGTCATCCTTGTTCAGTTCCAGCTTCAGCAGGTGAGCGTATCCGATAATCGCGGTCAGTATGTTGTTGAAGTCATGGGCAATGCCTCCCGCAAGCCTGCCGACCGCCTCCATCTTTTGCGCCTGCATCAGTTGCTGTTCGAGTTTCTTGCGTTCTGTGATGTCGTGGATGATGCCGTGGTAGCCTGATATGTTGCCTTCTTTGTCCCTTAGTGCAGAAACAGCTACGAGACAGTCGATTTCTCTCCCGTCCTTCCTGCGCAGCTTCACCTCAAAGTTCTTGACGAATCCGGTCTTCTCGATTAATTCAAGAAATCTCTCTTGATCCGATTCGTTTGCGTACATGTCGGATACGTTCATGTCGAGCATCTCTTCCCTGGAGTAGCCGAAAAGGTCTGACATCGAGGAATTAAAATCCAGAAATTTCCCTTCTTTTGTACGTATGTAAATCGCGTCCCTGGACTCATTGAAGAGAGAGCGGAATCTGGTCTCGGTTTCGCGCAACGCCTCCTCGCACATTTCTATGACGTCCGAGGACAGCGAATCCTTCAACGCAGGATTTCTCTGCCTCGAGGCCCTATATATCAGAAAGACGATCGCCGGAAGATTTACCAGGAGCAGGAGGATGAAATTGATGATCGCAGACTGCCGGACAAAAGAGGGGTAAAGATAAGGCAGCAGAAATAGAATCAGGATTTCGGAAGCCGCCAATAGCAGAAGGCCACCGCAAACACCTTTCAGAGGGAGATCCGTTATGGAATAATGTTCTCTTCTCTTCATAACGGAACCCACCCCCCCTCTTAATATCTTCAATAATAATATAATCTCACATCTTTTTTGAATTGGGTGCTTAAATAGTGTCTGTCCATAAGGTAGTATTTTGTCATTATCCGGTTTGACCGGATAATCCGGAGTGCATTGAATATACTGGATTCCCCGATCGAGTCGGGGAATGACCACTTTTTTGTGAAAACAGCAATTTATATACGGACACTAAATGCGATAATTTTGTTCTCAATCTTTCTCATTTTCTCACCGGTGATAACAGAAGTGAGACGGTCTGCGGGCAAGTTGCTCCAGGTCCGGGTGCCAAGTGCTTCAAAACCGGTATTCTTCCCCGCGGCATCCCGGGCATCGATATTGCTAGTGAATGGATTTGGACGGTACGGAAATTTGTTAAGCATCATTCAATCGGAAAAAAGTCTGTTATGCTTTAATAGATAATCGAGAGGTTATCAGAGAAAGGAGCCGCCATGAGAGAAATTTCGATAACAATGTCCTCCTACCTGGGATTCATTCCCGGCATCAGAACCGCCATAGGCCGGATCGCATACAATTTCGGCTTTGA
>DATHCU010000003.1:0-3590 GCA_035319385.1 Thermodesulfovibrionales bacterium | reverse complement strand
TGCAAACTCCTCCGTACGCAGGCTGAAAGTGAGAATCTCGACCACTTCATCCGCCTTTCCCATTTCTTCCCTGTCTTCAGCCTTTTCACTCCCCTTGTATTCTAACTTCAAGTCGTCGCCGGAAGAAGCCTCATGCTTAATCGGTTCCCGCGCTTTCGCCGCTCCACGGACCTCAGATGCAGGGACTGCTTCATCTTCGCGAGGTTCGAGCGTCCCCGGCACATCCTCCATGACGTGTGCGACATCCTCTAAGACATATTGTGCTTTGTCTCCCTGCACGTTTTGTTCTTCAGCGGCGGGAAGCTCGGCATCAGGGAGTGCAGGACCCGAAGCAGATGTTCTCAGTTCCTGTGCGTCGTCGCAAAGCGAGTCCGGCCCGGAAGGCAACGTCTCATCGGACGCACCGGCTTCAGATGTATTGACAGCATCCGCAGATTGTTTGACGTCGGCGTCCTTCAGTTTCTTCCTAATTTTCGCGATATCCATTCAGTCCAAGCTCCCTTGCGGCCTCAGAAATCAGAAATCCGTCGATGACCCGCTGTTCCCTGCCTACACCGTCAAGCAAAGCAGTTGTGGCCAAGCTGTTGATCAAGCGTGGTATCCCGCCGGAGTAGCGGTACAGTTTCTGCAGAGCCTCATCCGTAAACAACGGGTCACAGAGTCCCGATACTTTCAACCGATGTTCCATGTAGCTCTTCATTTCATGTTCGGCGAGGGGCCCAAGGTGATAGAAAAGACCTATCCTCTGCCTAAGGGGCAGATAGGCCTTATGGTTCAGTTTCCTCCTCAGGTCGCTCTGGCCGACAAGTATTAAACTTAACAAATTCGTATCATCAAGCTGAAAATTGGTAAGCAACCGTATCTCTTCAAAGGTCTCCCTCTTTGGTATTAACTGAGCCTCGTCTATTATGATTACGGGGGTGATACCCGACTCATAGTCTTTGTAGACCTTCTCACATATCGCATCCAGCAGGCTGTCTCTATAATTATGCGGGACATCTATATCAAACCGTTTTGCCACAGTCTTCAGGAACTGCGCCGCTGTAAGCCGTGGATTTATCAGTACGATCACCCTGTATTTTTCCCCGAGGGAATCCATCAGTGCACGGGTAAGGGTAGTTTTTCCGCTCCCGACTTCCCCGGTCAGCAGAATCAGTTCCTTTTCCTCAACAGCATAATGGAGCCTGGCAAGTGCCTCTTCGTGACTCCTGCTGAGATACAGGAACCTGGGATCCGGAGTTTTAGAGAAAGGCCTGTCTTTAAGCCCGTAGAATTCTTTATACATGAGGCCCGGCCTCATATTTCAAAAGGGATCTCTCCAGGATCGATTCCACGTCGAGTACGAGGATGACCTCGTGCCTTCCTATTTCCGCCGCTCCGGCAAAACCTCCCATCCCCTTGAAGTACTCACCCAGGGACTTGATGACAATCTCCTGTTGTCCGATGATCTCATCGACAAGAATGCCGAGCTTTCTCCTGCCAAAACCGACAACAACCGCAAATATCACCTCGTTTTGTTCCACCGGTATCTGAAAGATATTGCCGATACTCACTATTGGAAGCATTTCGCCTCTAAGGAAGAAGACTTCCCTCTTCTCGACTGTCTGCAGATCCTTCCTCTCTATGGCGATAGTCTCCGACATAGCAGTCAGGGGGACAGCAAACTTTACCTGTCCGACTTGAACGATCAGTGCCTTTATTATCGCAAGAGTAATCGGAAGCGTCAGCGTGAAAGTTGTGCCCTCATTCTTCCTCGTGTAAACCTCCGAGAAGCCGCCCAGCATGGCGAGTTTTTCTTTTACGACGTCCATCCCCACGCCCCTTCCGGAAAGCTCGCTGACCATCTCCTTTGTGCTAAACCCGGGAGCGAAGATCAGATTTATCAATTCCTGTTCGTCCATTCCGGAATCAGACTCGATAAGACCTTTTTCAAGCGCTTTTTCCCTTACCTTTTGAATGTTTATTCCTCTGCCGTCATCGCTGACTTCGATTACAACGTAATTCCCTTTCTGGAAAGCCTTTAGGATGATAATGCCGTGCTCGTTCTTCCCAAGCCGTTTCCTCTCATCGACAGGCTCAATACCGTGATCAATGGCATTTCTCACGAGATGCATAAGAGGGTCGACGATCTCCTCAGCCAATGACTTGTCAAGCTCGGTGTCTTCACCGAACATGGTCAATTCTATGTCCTTTCCCATCTCTCTCGAATAGCGCCTTATAACCTGAGCAAGTCTGGAGAATAGCTGACCGACCGGCACCATCCGTATCTCCAGCACCTCATCCTGCAGTTCCGCGAGCTGCCTCTCAAGTGTCTGGGATATCTTATAGACGTCCCGCACAAGAGAGGAGTGGCGATTCGCCTCTGTCAACTCGGCCCCGATCCTTTTGATGGCATCCTTGGCAAGGGTCAGTTCCCCTATGGTGTTCAGTATCCTGTCAAGTTTGTCTATGTCTACACGCACGGTCGTCGTCGTGCTCTTTATCGATTGCTCCTGCTTTCTGGCAGGTTGTGGTGCCGTCTGTCGAGCATGTGAGAGAATCTCCAACTCCCCGCCGGTTTCCTCCTTTATCTCGGGCAACGGCCTGTTGCTTGCAAACATGAGGTTAAAACCGATTGACCCTTCCGCCACATTCTCTGAGACCGGCAGTGTTGATATCAGTTCTCCGATAGACTTGATTCTCTTTGTCATCTCCTCAAGGGAAGTATCAAAGGTAGAAAGATCGAAGATGGCCTTTTGAAGATAGATCCCGCTGCCGTTCTTCAGGTTTGCCTTAAGGCGGTGCTCTTCGTATTCAGAGAGCACCCTAAGGATGGAATCCTCAATAATACCATGAAGTTCGGGACCGCTGACGTCTTCCGTCTGAGAAGCCCGGAAAGACTTTATCTCTTCGATGTGTTTCGAAAGGTCCTGCTCCTTGTCTTCTCTGATCCCGTCAATCGCGGACTTGAGAACATCAAGGTTTTTGAAAAGGAATACTACGGCATCTTCGTTGATATCGATCTTGCCGAGACGCACGTCGTCGAGAAGCGTCTCCAGGGCATGGCTCAATCCCGTAACACCCTTGCTGCCGAAAAGACCAGAGAGTCCCTTCAGAGTGTGCATGGCGCGGAAAAGTGCATTTATCGTGTCGGGATTTACAGATGTTCTGAAGGTATCCTGAATCTCAAGTATAAGCTGCTGGGAATCAAACAGTAGGTCTTCTGTCTCGGCGATAAATTCCTTTTTTGAGGCCTTCATATTTATTGTATAGCCTGCTTGACAACTTCCTGGAGTTCCTGAGCCTTGAAGGGTTTTGTTATATAAGAACTGGCGCCCAGAGCCATACCGCGTTTCTTGTCTTCCTCACTTCGTTCGGTGCTGACAATAATCAGCGGGATGTGACTGTATCTGGGATTGCTTTTGATAAAATGTATGAGTTCCAGCCCGTTGATATCGGGCATATTAACATCGGTTATAACAAGACTGAAATCCTGGGTGGGAAGCAGTTTCAGGGCCTCGAAACCCGAACCGGCTTCGACTGTATTGAAATACCCCATATCCTCGATAACAGCGCGTATGAGAGCCCTGGTTGTTGCTGAATCCTCTACA
>DATHCU010000002.1:0-2505 GCA_035319385.1 Thermodesulfovibrionales bacterium | reverse complement strand
GATGCCCGTTCTTTCTCCTGTCTTTCCATCTCAATCTCATACAGCCGCGAACGTAGGACCTTCATCGCCTTGTCCTTGTTCTTAATCTGCGACCTCTCGTCCTGACATTGGACGACAAGACCCGTTGGTATGTGCACGATCCTGACCGCCGAATACGTTGTGTTGACCCCTTGCCCCCCGGGACCCGAAGAGCAGAACGTATCGACTCGGAGATCTTTCTCTTCTACCTTGATATCTACATCTTCAGCCTCAGGCAGCACCGCCACTGTTGCGGCTGATGTATGAATCCTTCCCGACGCCTCCGTCACAGGAACCCTCTGGACTCTGTGCACTCCGCTTTCATATTTAAGCCTGCTGTATGCGTTCTTTCCCAGTATCGATATGATTACTTCTTTGATCCCGCCCAGACCCGTAGTGTTAAGATCAATAGTCTCGATCTTCCACCTTCTGAGTTCGGCGTACTTCATGTACATCCTCAGAAGGTTCGACGCAAACAGGGCAGCTTCTTCGCCGCCCGTTCCGGCCCTTATCTCTAGTATGACGTTTCTTTCATCACGAGGGTCCTTGGGCAGGAGCATGACCTTCAGTTCCTCCTCGATCAGCGGTTTCTTGGTCCTCAACTCATCGAGTTCGGCCTGGGCCAGTTCATGCATCTCAGTATCTCCGCCTCGCAAGAGTTCTTCCGCTCCCTCAATATCGTCGAGAAGTTTGCTGTACTCCCTGATCTTTTCAACGAGCGGCTGAAGATCTGATTGTTCTTTAGAGTATTTTTGGAGATCGGCTGGTTTTGCCAGGACAGCAGGATCCATCAAAAGCTGAGTCAGCTGATCGTATTTTTCTTCTATTGTCCTGAGTTTCTCAAGCATTGGGGTCCTCCAGCTTCAGGACTTCCCGGAGGGCTTCAATAGCCACCTCTATCTGTGACTCGTCGGGCTCTCTTGTCGTGAGCCTTTGCAGAAACAAGCCGGGCTGAATCAACATGTGCATGATGAAATTGTGTTCCATCCTCGCAGAGAGTTTCAGGAGTTCATAGGAGATGCCTGCTATCATGGGAATAAGCACGAGTCTGGACAGGAACTTGTAGAGAAACGGCCAGGCCTGCGGAATAAAAGAAAAAGTGAAAATACTTATGATCATGACGATAAGCAGAAAGCTTGTCCCGCAGCGGGGATGAAGCGGGCTGTACTTCTTGATATTCTGCGGCAGAAGTTCATTGCCGTTCTCATAGGCATGGATGACTTTGTGCTCTGCTCCATGGTATTCGAATATCCTACGCATTTCTTTCCACAGCCCTATCCCGACGATGTAAAGGATAAAGAGGAAGACTCTGATAACACCGTCGACAAGATTGAAGACAAAGGAACTCTTGGAAACCAGCGGGAAAAGCCCCCCCAGCAATTTTGTGGCATACAGGGGCAGAAGGACAAAAAGCCCTACCCCCAGAAGAATCGAAAAAGCGATTGTCAATCCGATGGATAAGGGGCTCAACTTGTCGCCATCTTCCTCCTCGTACGCCTTGCCTGCGGAAAACTCAATTGCCTTGATGCCTATTATCATGGCATGAAACAACGCGATGAAGCCACGCATTATGGGTATCCTGAAGATCCATGGCAGCTCCGATAGAGGCTCCTTCTTGAGATGGATTTCCCCGTTCGGCCCTCTGACCGCAACGGTCCAGCCCCTTCTGCCTTTCATCATAACGCCTTCTATTACAGCCTGTCCGCCGACATTTTTCACGTTGCCAAGAGCGGAGAGGATATGGACAATGGAGCGTATTATCAATTGTTTCATAATAGTAGTAATATTCCCTAAAACACCGGAAGCAGAAAAGGCTTTCCAGAAGCAGGCTCTTTTCTCATCGAAACGCAACCATGGACAGCACCCGTGATGCAAAGACATGTCTTTGCATCTGACGATTCAGGCAACCCAAAAAAAAGTCGTTAGCCGATAATGGGCTAACGACTCTATATGGATTATGTGTATCTACTTCTTGATCTGGGTCGCAGCCGCCGCAGCTGCCGCAGCCTTTGCGTACTTCTTCTTGAACTTCTCAACCCTTCCCTCAGCATCCAGAATCTTCTGCTTGCCTGTATAAAAGGGATGACATTTCGAACAGATGTCGACCTGTATTTTCTGATTTGTAGATCTTGTAGTAAAGGTCTCGCCACAGGCGCATTGCACCGTGGTCTCCTTATACTGTGGGTGTATTCCTTCCTTCAACTTTAACCTCCTGAAAATAGAGTATCTTAATAATAGTAGATTTCAGAGACTTTTGGCAATAGGGCAGATGAAACACCTTGCCGCAGGATCTGCAATCGCCGACTCCGGTCTATTCTACTACAAAAGTGCTGTTGCTCACATCGCTTACACTCCCTTTTGATTTGCTTACGACCTTCACCTGATAAGTATCCCCGGTCAAGAGAGATGCCGGCACAATCCAGGTGAATGAGCCGCTTCCATTGCTTCCTATTTTAACAGATGGGGATATCGTCCTGTTAAGGACAC
>DATHCU010000001.1:0-4360 GCA_035319385.1 Thermodesulfovibrionales bacterium | reverse complement strand
TCATCGGTAACGATGATTCCTTCTTTCTTACCTATCGAGTCGATTAGCACCGATGCCTGAACATTGAACAATGCTTTTTGTCTGAGCTTCTTCTGTTCATCCTCAATCTCTTTCTGAACCTTTATCCGGTCTAGGTCCTTTTCCCCTTCCTGTGCCGACTCGGCTGCTGTTTCTATGACATCTGATGTGGTGTCAGTCGGAACGCTTTCTTCGCGGGACCCGGAAGCTGCATTTGCCATGGCAAGAGACTGAATCTCATTGTCGATCATAGAATCCGGCACCTCGGGCGATGCAGACTCGACGAGCTTGCGTATTATCTCGGATTTCTGCAGCTTCTGAACATGATCTTTCTTGGCCGCGAGTATCTTCTCCTTCAATTTCTCACGAAGTTCGGCCAGGCTTTCAAATCCCAGGTCCTTTGCCAGTTCATCATCCATCTGGGGTATGGACTTCTTCTTTATTTCTTTCACCGATATGGTTATCTTTACTGTTTTGCCTATGAGATCTTTTGCTTTTTCGCTCTGGTCAAAGGTCTTGGTAAATTCGATAAGATCATCTTTCTTCTTCCCGAGCGCCCTCTCCATTATGTCACTAGGCAGGACCTCATTCCCCATAGCCGATATGGTATCTTTTAGCGAAGGGAAATTCTCCCCGTCGACGATCTGGCTGTCAATATAGTCGAAACTCACCAAATCGTCCATACCTACCGGTTCATCCGACACTTCCAGGACGGCCTTCTGCTCCTGGAGACGCTTCAGAGTAGTTTCTACGTCAGACTCTTCCAAGGCAACCGGATAGTCTCTGACGCGAATCTGCTCATAGGCCAGATTTTCGATCTTGGGAACGATTTCGATGACAAAAGTTAGATTAAGCGGATTGTTTCTCTTGAAATCGAATTTTTCTTCGAGTTCGGGCATTGCCACAGGGTGCAAATCTGCCTCTCTCAAGGCCATATCATAGTGCTGAGGCACGACCTTCTCGAGTACCTCTGCCTCTATCTCTTTCCCATAGCGCTTTTCAAGGAGATTCAACGGAGCTTTGCCCGGCCTGAACCCCGGAAGCTTCACCTTCTGCCTGAGGCCTTCAAGGGAGACTCCGACTTCTCTTTCGACAACTTCAGCTGGTATTTCTATTCTTAGACGCTTTTTAGTAGTAGTGATATCTTCAATTGATTTAAGCAAGGATCTGACCTCCTGAGGTATTTATCTACTCTAAAATACGCGGGAAACCTTTGTCAATTTGCAGTTATTTGAAAAATGAGTGCAGTTCCTCATTTGAAAACAACCTGTCTGATCAGGCGCTGGGCTTTATATCGCGGTCACGGGATGAAGTCAGGCACCGTGAATAATTTAGCTGAAAGCTAATAGAGAAACAGAAATGAAGTTGCAAATTCCATCTTGCCGGGCATATTATATAGCAGCCGCTAAAGTCAGAGGGGTTTTTTGAACCTACTGATAAACAATGGAACTGGGAGGCCTTATATGAGACATTTTGAAAGATTTCTCTGTGCAGCCTTAATTTTGTTTGTTGTTGCTGTCTATCCTGCGTCTGCAAATGTGACAGGTCCGTGCGCCAATTGTCACACTATGCATAACAGTCAGAATGGATCATCAGTTGTCAGAGATGGTTCTCTCGTTGGCTGGGACTCGTCCGGAAGGCTCTCCGGCGGGAGCATTCAGGATGCACCCATGAAGAATCTCCTTGTCACGGGATGTGTGGGGTGTCACACATCGACCACCGGCGAGACGATAGTAACTATCGGCGGCAGCAGAATTCCGATAGTCTTCAACACGACTGCATATCCAGTCAAACCTCTGGCCGGAGGCAATTTCTATTATACCTCTTTGGGCGGGGATGCAAATCATGCGAAAGGCCATAACGTCTTTGGAATTGCGGGTAAGGATGCCCTTGCCGAAGCCCCGGGCAGGCAGAGCGGGACTTGCTCGAACTCAACTAGTTGTCATGTGACACTTGCAGTGCCTGCCGACACGGATGGAACATTCCACACAGGAGCGAACAACGGATGCGGGGGATGCCATGTGCAAGTGGCCCACCATCGGGATTCAAAGCCCTGGTACAGATTCCTTAAGGGGCATCTGGATAGTATTGATTATGTCGAAGGCGTGGAAGATCCTGACTGGGAGCAGAATGGCGATCAGTCACACCATAACTGGTATAAAGGGCATTTGGGACCCGTCGAAGGCAGCGACACTATCGAAGATACCCATAGTATCAATTCCTATTGCGGCGGCTGTCATGGAATATTCCACAGGGAAGGCACCATAAGGAGTTCAGGCAGCTGGATCAGACATCCATCAGACATCATACTCCCTGAAACAGGAGAATACGGCGGATATAATCCCGCGACAACCTATAGCGTGCAGGCACCTGTTGCCTGGACCAATCCGGCAAGCCCGACTCGCGCAACTGCGGTTGTCATGTGTCTTTCCTGCCATCGTGTTCATGGAAGTCCATATAATGATATATTGAGGTGGGATTATGGCACCATGCTGGCGGGCGGCTCCAATTCCGGAGGCTGTTTCACATGCCATACCCAGAAGAGACAATCTCCCTAGACGGGGACGAAACAGGCTTCCTTGGCAGCTCTATCTTATGATACTGCCGGGCGGAACTTCATGATCGGGGTGCATAAGGATCGGTTTCCCTTCAACGTCTACTGCAAGTATCATGCCCTGGCTTTCGATGCCCCGGATCTTCCTCGGTTCGAGATTCATGAGCACCGGCACTTCTCTGCCGATCATCGAGTCAGGCTGATATGATTCCGCTATCCCTGCCACAATCTGCCGCTTCTCAGAGCCAAAGTCAATCTCCATCCTCAGCAATTTATCGGTGCCTACGACTCTTTCCGCGAAAAGCACCTTCCCGATTCTGATGTCAAGCTTCTTGAAGTCTTCGAATGTAATCATTGTATTATTATCTACACATAGCATTGGTTTTGCAATAGATTGCCAGCTGTTTTCGAGATGCCACGGTCTGCATAGCGGAGGGGCGGTTCGGGAGGCGACGCCGGCCGTAATATCTTGTCAGCAAATGTCAGGTTTTTCCCATAATCGCGTGCCAGTGACACATTCCCTGACAGCTTCAGGGTTTACATACTTCTCCCTCTATGATAATATTTTTAAATGAAGAAGCTTGTGATGGCCGGGCTTTCTGTGCTGCTCCTCGGCGCTCTTTTCGTCGTCTTGAAGACAGGCAGGGATACCGGCGAAGACTTGAAGCTGAAAGGCAGTTCTTTTCTCGAAGGCATAACTATTGTACAGAAAGACAACGGTCAACCACTTTGGACCCTCACTGCAAGCAAGGCAGACCTTCAGGACAACGAAGAGAAAGCCGAATTGAGCGATGTCAGCCTGGTTATGGAGAAAGACCAGGTGACCCTCAGGGTCGATAAGGGTGAGTATAATCTCTCAGAGGGCAGTTTCTCCACCGACAACGTGGTGAGGGCAAGCGCTAAGAATTTCAGGATCTCCGCGGACTCTCTTGACTACGATGTGACTTCAGGGAAGCTGCAGACAAAAGGCAGGATACAACTGGAAAGCAAAGGGTGTACGGTAGAAGGAGAGGGCATGAAATCCGATTCAAGGGATAAGGTTCGCATCTTGAAGGATGTCAGAGCCACTTATAACCGATAGGCTGAGTGAAGGGATTGTGCTGAGAGAATTATCTGATCTGGGATGCCTTGAACGTGCCCCCTCTAAAAGGATTCTTTATGCTTTGGGGATTCCCTTATTCATCCTTATAATGCTGACCTCAAGCCTTGCTGTTGCGGAGGCGGTAAAGAAGCTTAAGGGCCCCATCGTAATAACGTCTGAGAGAATGACTGCTGATAATCGGGCACACACAACACTATTTGAACAGTCCGTTGTCGCCAGAACCAAGGACATGGTCCTTTACGCTAACAGCATGCTTGTACATTCGGACGAGCGTTCCGGCGATGTAACCCGGATAGATGCAACGGGAGATGTCAGACTGGTCAGGGACAAACGGCTTGTTACTTCCAAAGAAGCTACTTATTATGCCGAAGGAGAAAAAGTCATATTTACCGGCAGTCCGAAGGCTGTGGAAAACGGCAATGTAATAACAGGAAAGAAGATGACATACCTTGTGGATGAAGACCGGTTTTTGGTTGACGACAGCAAGGTTTTTCTACCCAAGGGTGAATAGCGGCAACGGAGCAGTCATGCATATCCTTGAAGCAAAGGACCTTTCAAAGCATTACGGTAAGAGGCAGGTCGTAGAGGGGCTGAGCCTTTATGTCAGCACGGGCGAAATAGTCGGACTCCTCGGTCCAAATGGCGCTGGCAAAACAACAACGTTCTATATGATGGTCGGGCTTATA